>NZ_RZPQ01001221.1:0-1021 GCF_003999135.1 Mesorhizobium sp. M7A.F.Ca.CA.004.06.1.1
GGCGGCAAAAGACAAGGCCGATTTCCCCGATATCCGGCTGCTGACGGTGGAAGACGTCTTCGGCGGCTGGGACAAAGTGCAGAAAGAGCATTTCGCCGCTGGCGGCCTGCTCGACCAGACCTACGGCAGCCGCTGAAGGCCGCGATATCTGCGCAGTTGACGGAAAAGCCGGCGCCCTGCCGGCTTTTTTCGTTTTGAACGCCGAAAACCTGGTTATCAGCGGAATATCCGCCTTCTCAGTGCAAAACGTTACAAAGAATCAACGCGTTTGTGCCTAACTGCAATCCGGCGGCTTGTTTTCGCGAAACATCATCGCGCGGCGAAAACGTCATTATTTGCACACAAACAGTCGCCAGATGCGAGTGGTTGGGGCTTCAATGGGTTGATCTGGGCATGCTGACGAAAAAAGGCAAATACGGCCTCAAGGCCCTCGTGCATCTGTCCGGCCTGCCGGCCGGCCAATTGGCCTTCGTCAATGACATCGCGGTGGCCAACAACATCCCGAAGAAATTCCTCGATGCCATTCTGGGCGAGTTGCGCAACGCCGGCTTCGTCCAGAGCCGCAAAGGCAAGGAAGGCGGCTATCGCCTCGCCCGGCCGGCCTCCGAAATCAAGATCGGCCATGTCGTGCGCGTGCTGGATGGGCCGCTGGCGCCGATCCCTTGCGCCAGCCGCACGCAGTATCAGCGCTGCGAGGATTGCGACGAGGCGACCTGCCAGGTCCGCCACATGATGCTGGAGGTGCGGCAGGCGATCGCCGAAGTGCTGGACAATCGCAGCCTTGCCGCCATGCGCGACGCCGACAATGACGATTTTCCGGTTGAGCTGACGTCGCAGATATAACCACCCACTGCAAGCTGACCGCGCTCAGACAGATGAAGGAGGGAGTTCTCCAAATCCCGGGTTGCAAACACCCGAAATCACAGGAGAACCCCATACAGTTTGGCCTACCCGTTCACATTTGACGCAGCCTCGAATACAGCGCGTGCGGACGTCGTACCCGCTACATGCTCCGTACCCG
>NZ_RZPQ01001222.1:0-1018 GCF_003999135.1 Mesorhizobium sp. M7A.F.Ca.CA.004.06.1.1
TTCTGCGACCGCATGAATTCCTGGGCGCAGGGCGAGGGCCAGCCGGGGCTGGGTTATATCTTCTGGCGCAAGGAGGGTGACAAGCTCGAAGGCGCCGGCCCACTCGCCAAGAACATCGGCGAGGAGCGCACAGAGGCGATCCGCCTTCAACTCGGCCTTGCCGACGGCGATGCGGCCTTTTTTGTCGCCGGGGATCCGAAGAAGTTCGTCTCCTTCGCGGGGGCTGCGCGCACCCGTGCCGGCGAGGAGCTGAACCTTGTCGACCGCGAGCGTTTCGAACTGTGCTGGATCGTCGACTTCCCGTTCTTCGAGTGGAACGAGGAAGAGAAGAAGATCGACTTCGCCCACAACCCGTTCTCGATGCCGCAAGGTGGCATCGATGCGCTGAATGGCGAGGACCTGCTCGGCATCAAGGCGTTCCAGTACGACATGGTCTGCAACGGGTTCGAGATCGCCAGCGGCGGTATCCGCAACCATCTGCCCGAAACCATGGTCAAGGCATTCGAGACGGTCGGGCTGGATCGCGCCACGGTCGAGGAGCGCTTCGGCGGCCTCTACCGCGCCTTCCAGTATGGCGCGCCGCCGCATGGCGGCATGGCCGCCGGTGTCGACCGCGTCGTCATGCTGCTGCTCGGCGCCAAGAACCTGCGTGAGATCACCATGTTCCCGATGAACCAGCAGGCCTACGATCTGTTGATGAACGCGCCTTCGGAAGCGAGCCCGCAGCAGCTTCGCGACCTGGCGCTGCGCGTTGCCGTGCCCAAGAAGGACTGACGGCGGCGTTGCAACTGCCCTTTCTCCCCGTCTCTATACGGGGAGAAATGTCCGGCAGGACAATGAGGGGCAGCGCGGATGCGGGCGATTGGCGAACGGCCGTTGCAGCTGACGCCTTCTGACAGGCAATCGGTTCGGCATGAATTGCAATTTGTAGGCGTCGGCGCTGCCCCTCATCCGCCTGCCGGCACCTTCTCCCCGTATAGTGACGGGGAGAAGGGAACTACTTCGATCAGTCTTCGTT
>NZ_RZPQ01001223.1:0-1017 GCF_003999135.1 Mesorhizobium sp. M7A.F.Ca.CA.004.06.1.1
CCGACGGCTTGAAAACGACCGTGTTGCCGCCGGCGATCGCCGGCGCCAGCTTCCAGGCCATCATCATCAGCGGGTAGTTCCACGGCGCGATGGAGGCGACGATGCCGATCGGGTCGCGCCTGACCATCGAAGTATGGCCGGGAATGTATTCGCCGGCCACGACGCCCGGCATCGAACGGACGGCGCCGGCGAAGAAGCGGTAGCAGTCGACGATCGCCGGGATTTCGTCATTGAGCACAGCGTTGATCGGCTTGCCGCAATTGAGCGCCTCGAGCGTGGCGAACTCCTTCGCGTCGGCTTCGATGCGGTCGGCGATCTTCAGCAAATAGCCGGAGCGTTGCGCCGGCGTGGTGCGCGACCACAAGACGAACGCCTGTTCGGCGGCGGTGACCGCCGCCTCGATCTGCGCCTGGCTGGCCTCGGGCAGGTTGAGGATGGTCGCCCCGGTCTTTGGATTGAGGATCGGCTCCTCGGTCTCGGTGCCCTTCTCGAATTTCGAGCCGATCAGCATCTGGGTGTCCATTGGATTCTCCCTTAACAGGAGCGAGTAGCGAGTAGCTGAAAGCGAGCAGGGTTGACCGTCGATGATCCCTACTCGCTGTTCGCTACTCCCTATTCGCTGTTTTTCATTTCCCACTTCCGGCGATCTGGTCGCCGTCACGGGTGAGGTAATAGGCGGCAAGGATCGGCAGCAGCGTCACCAGCACCACGACCATGGCGACGACATTGGTGACCGGGCGCTGGCGCGGGCGGATCAGCTCTTCCAGCATCCAGATCGGCAGCGTCTGCTGCTGTCCGGCGGTGAAGGTGGTGACGATGACCTCGTCGAAGGACAGCGCGAAGGCCAGCATGCCGCCGGCAAGCAGTGCCGTGGCGATGTTGGGCAGCACGACATGGCGAAAAGTCTGAAAACCGTCGGCGCCGAGATCCATCGACGCCTCGATCATCGATCCGGAGGTGCGGCGAAAGCGGGCGACGGCATTGTTGTAGACGACGACGACGCAGAAGGTGGCGTGG
>NZ_RZPQ01001224.1:0-1006 GCF_003999135.1 Mesorhizobium sp. M7A.F.Ca.CA.004.06.1.1
CCAAGCACCTCATCCATCTCGCCCTCCAGGACTTCCTGCATCACCGCGCGGATCACATCGCGCAGCCCATCAGGGCTCGAAAGCAGAATGTGGCGGAACTCGGTGACGTTGAATATCACCAGCCTGCCATGACCGCCCTTTCTCAGCGAATTTGCAGAACTCACAGCACACAACCTTGTCTCGTGGCCCAGCGAAATGAAACTGCAGGGCTGGCGGCGTCCGGGCGCTGACCGCCGCGACGCCCCTCGCTGGCCGATGAAGAGCCCGTCCTTTCCGGGCATTCAGAAAGAAAACCCGGCATTTGCAGAAGACCAGACGGCTTTTCGGGGCCTAGGTTGGCGCAATTGAGCACGCATTGAGCTCGCTGACCAAGGATCATCCCCATGACCACCAACGCCCTCCGCCTTCGCGCCGCACCGCTCCGTACCCCTTCCGATCTCGGCGAGAATGCCGTGACAGATATCTCTGCCGCTCTCACCGGGTTGCTAGCCGATACCTTCGCGCTTTACCTCAAGACGAAGAATTTCCACTGGCACATGTCAGGGCCGCACTTCCGTGATTACCATGTGTTACTCGACGAACAAGGCGAGCAAATCTTCGCTATCACCGATGACATCGCTGAGCGCTGTCGCAAGATCGGCGGCACCACGCTCCGCTCTATCGGACAGATCGCGAAGGAGCAGCGAATCTCCGACAATGACGCGGCCTATGTGACGCCACACGACATGCTGGCCGAGCTTGCCCAAGACAACCGCACCTTCATAAGTCTCCTGCGCGCCGTGCACGCAGTATGCGAGGAGCACGACGACGTCGCGACGACCAGCTTGATCGAGGTTTGGATTGATGAGGCCGAGCGCCGTACCTGGTTCCTTTTCGAAGCCGGGCGGATGGCGGACTGACCCCCAAGGCCATGGACCGTCGGCGCGGAATGGCGTCGCCCCGATCTGCGGCAAGCGGTCGCCGCTTGCGACTTCCCGTTGCTCTCTCACAGGAAAATGCCATGTCC
>NZ_RZPQ01001225.1:0-1005 GCF_003999135.1 Mesorhizobium sp. M7A.F.Ca.CA.004.06.1.1
CGGTTCGGCCGTCTCAAGGATAAGCACCGCGGACGATGCGATGTCGCGATAGGAAAGTGTTTCGAACAGCGGTTCGACCCGGGCGAGGGCGCGCGCCGGCCCAGATCCCATCGCGAAATAGTCCTGGCCAGACAGGTTCCAGCCCGCATACTGGCTGCCCAGGCAGGCTAGCACCGGCTGCGAAGATCGCGCTTCGACAGTGAACGGCCATTGCTGTGACGCGCGATCCATGAACACAGAAACGCTGCCGAGACCGCCCATCGCGGCCTCAGCCATGCGCAGCCCGGCTTCGACGCTGCCTACGGTCTTGGCGCCGGCATCGATCAGGCGCTCGCCCAATGGCCCCCTGGAAACGACGATGCGCAGGCGTTCGGCGTCGCCGATCATGCCGTCAACGATGCGCTGTGCATTGTCGTTCAGGAATGCCGAACCGTCTTTCATGTCCGGTCTCCTTCCCATTGGAGTTGCAATTGACTGGCTTGTCCCTTGATGAGTCGCTTGGTCGATTGGGCGCTCGGCCCGCGCGCGAAGACCGTGCAGACAGGGTCGCCGGCAATCAGACGGGTGCCAGCCGACTGCTGGTCCGCTGTCCATTCAGGCCAGGCGATCGACGGAAAGTGAGTGATTGGCGTCGCGGCGTAAGTCACCATCGACGCCATCGAATCGACGAAGCGCGGCAAGCGGAAGACCTGACCCGTCGCGGCGCGCAGATGCGCTTCGATCAATGGCGCGTCGACATCGTCGAAAATGTCGAGGGTGGCGCCTGGCCTCGGATTGATCTCGATGAACTTGTAGCCGTCCGGCCCGCGGATAAGATCGGCGCTGCACAATCCAACCAGGCCGGCGCGCCGCGTCAGACTTGAGAGCCAACCGCCGATCACCCCCGCCTGTCTGCGATCGAAGCGTCTCAACCGCACGGCGCCGCCATAGCGATAGGGCGCTGTCGGGGAGGGGGACGTCCATTGTTGGCTGAAGCCCACGACGTGCGCGGTTTGCCCGTTGCCG
>NZ_RZPQ01001226.1:0-1004 GCF_003999135.1 Mesorhizobium sp. M7A.F.Ca.CA.004.06.1.1
ACAAGACGCTGCCGGCGGACGTCAAGGAGCTGGTCGAGAAGAAGAAGGCCGAGATCCTCGAAGGCAATTTCCGGGTGGATGTGGACGAGAATACGCCGGTTTCGGATTGACGCTCTGGCTTTTGGGGTTGGTGCTAGGCGCCCCCCCTCTGTCCTGCCGGACATCTCCCCCTCAAGGGGGGAGATTGGCGGCTTTGTCGGCGGCACTCCTGCTTCGGCGTAGAAAATTGGCGAAAGCCGAAATGACATCCGATCTCCCCCCTTGAGGGGGAGATGGCCGGCAGGCCAGAGGGGGGTGCAGCGCATCCCTCTCAATCAAAGCTGAACCGCAAAGCCAACTCCGATCAGGAGCATCCTTGCCCTTGCCCGCCCCCCTCATCGAAATGCGCGGCATCACCAAGAGCTTCGGCGCCGTCAAGGCGAACGAGGCCGTCGATCTCAGCGTGGCACCCGGCGAGATCCTGGGGTTGCTGGGCGAGAACGGCGCCGGCAAGACGACGCTGATGAATGTGCTGTTCGGCGCCTATGCGCCCGATGCTGGGGAAATCCTCATCCAGGGCAAGCCGGTGCGGATCACCAGTTCCGCCGATGCGCTGGCCGCCGGCATCGGCATGGTGCACCAGCATTTTCACCTCGCGCCGCGGCTGACTGTGCTGGAAAATCTTTTGATCGGCATTCCCGGCAAGACAGGACGGATCGACCGCGCCGGCGGGCTGGCGCGGCTGGCCGAGATCGGCCGCCAGCATGGGCTGATGCTTGACCCGAACCTGCCGGTCTCGGCGCTGTCGGTCGGCGAGCAGCAGCGGCTCGAAATCGTCAAGGCTCTGTTTCGTGGCGCCAGGCTGCTGATCCTCGACGAGCCGACAGCGGTGCTGGCGCCAAGCGAGGTCGACGGGCTGTTTTCGGCGTTACGTTCTATGGCGGCGCAAGGTCTCGGCATCATCTTCATCTCGCACAAGCTCAATGAGGTGCGGGCGCTGACGCATCGCTGCACGGTGCTGCGGC
>NZ_RZPQ01001227.1:0-1003 GCF_003999135.1 Mesorhizobium sp. M7A.F.Ca.CA.004.06.1.1
CTGGCGGAGGTGAAGGCGACGTTCCACAACATCTTTGCCCATCCGTTCTGGCTCTATGATCCGGCGACCGCGACAGAGGCTTTTCGCGCCCAGGCGCGGCTGGACGGAAATCTGCTCCATGTCGACACGGACTGGGACCTGAGCCCCGTCCGCCGCGACCTGCTGGAGGTCAAGGCGACAGCGCTGTGGCGGCCATTGCTGCTGGAGCTCAAACGGCGCGGCATGCTGCCGGCCGATTGGCGCGCGGTGCTGCGGGCCGGTCTTTTCCTGTCGCCGACGCTGGTCATGAACCTGCGGGCCGGCGCGCGCAGCCATACGCGGGTCTCCTCCCTCATTGCCTTCTCAGTCGCGGTCATGGTCGGCAGCGAACCCGTTGCCGGAGCCGATCGGGTGACGGGTTTCCTCGATCGGATCGATCCGGAAAAGCGTGAAAATTGAGTCTTTCCAACTTGTATATGCATGTATGTATTTTAGCCTTGACATCCGCTCCCGCTGACGCTGAAATATCCTCGCACTTCACCATGAAGTGGCAGGTAAGACGCCGAGGCACAGTGCCGCAAGAGCAGAAACCCGCAGTCTCACCAGACCGGCTGCCTGGGTTAGAAAAAGCGGTCTGATCATCAAGGGGAACAAAGATGATGCGTAACCTAACAGGACAATTTCGCGCGCTCGTGATGGCCGCCGCCATCGGGCTGGCCGCCGCCCCGGCAGCCTACGCAGCCGATGCGGCCATTCCCACCACGCCCGAGGCAGGAGCGTTCAAGATCGGGATCGAGCCCTGGCTCGGCTATGGCCAATGGCATGTCGCCGAGGCCAAGGGCCTGTTCAAGACGAACGGGCTGAGCGACGTCCAGATCGTTAATTTCGCCGAGGACAAGGACATCAATGCAGCACTTGCAAGCGGCCAGCTCGACGCCGCCAACATCGCCACCCACACGGCGATGGGCATGGTCGCGGCCGGCCTTCCGGTGAAGATCGTGCTGCTGCTCGACGTCTCCATGAC
>NZ_RZPQ01001228.1:0-1001 GCF_003999135.1 Mesorhizobium sp. M7A.F.Ca.CA.004.06.1.1
CGCCGAAGGCGAGCAGCATGCCGGGCAACGCGATCTGGCTGAGACCGCCGCCCTCGATGGCAAGCGGCGCGACATAGGCAAAGACGGTGAAGGCGCCGATCAGCGCCAGCACTGTCGTCAACAGGATCGGCATCACGCCGGGACGCAGCGCTGCCCCCAGCCTGCGCTTCAAGGGCAGCCTGGTGCCAACGATGCCCCGCGGCAGCCGGTACCAAAGGATCGCGCCGGCAAGCGCGCCAAGGCCGGCGATGGCAAAAAAAGTTCCGCGCCAGCCGGCAACGGTGGCAACGAGCGCGCCCAGTGGCGCACCGAGCGCAACGGCCACCGTGGTGCCGCCGACGACGACGGCGATGGCACGCGCCCGGTGATGGTCATCGACCAGCGCCACCGCGGTGCCTTGCGCGGTTGCGGCGAACAGGCCCGACGACAGCGCCATGACGATGCGCGCGACCAGCAGCAGTTCGAAGGAGGAACTCAAGGCAGCGGCGACGTTGCCGAGCACGAAGAACACCAGCGTCCACAGGATGACGCGGCGCCGGTCCCACTCGCCTGTCAGCGTCGCCAGGATCGGCGTGCCGATCGCATAGGCGAGCGCAAAGGCGGTGATCAGCGTGCCGGCCAGCGGAATGGAGATACCGGCATCCGCCGCGATGTCGGGCAGAAGGCTGGAGATGACGAAGCCTTCGGTCGAGATCGTGAACGATCCGAGCGCGAGCCAGAAAAGGCGCTTGTCCATGGCGGGATGTCCTTAGTTCAAAAGTTATTGAACAATTGGACACAATAGGGCATCATGTCAATGAAGCCAGGGAAAAATAGCTGAACCTTCCTGACAGCCCTGTGTCAGCACAGGTCGGCGCCAGACGGAGAAAGGCCGCGTGCGGGCCAACAATGATGGATGCGTTGAAATCGGACCCGACTGTGCTTAGTTTCGAGCCATGACCTTGCCACACCCCAATACGGACCAGATCAGCCTGCCGATCGTGCTTGGCGTGCTCGGCGAC
>NZ_RZPQ01001229.1:0-1001 GCF_003999135.1 Mesorhizobium sp. M7A.F.Ca.CA.004.06.1.1
CTGAAGAGCCGCGATCCCATAGCCTTCGAAAACCTCGGCCAGCCGCTGAAAGATTGAGAAAAGCAAAGGGGCGGCGTGCCACGCCGCCCTTACACCACAAGGGGAGTGGCGGATTTGAGCTTTGCCGAAAATATCACCGTTGAGGCTTTGGAAGCCGATCCCTACCCGATCTATGCAGAGCTCAGGCGCAGTGCGCCTGTCGCTTTCGTGCCGGCGGTCAACCTGTGGTTCGTCACCCGCTGGAAGGATGTCGAGAGCGTCGCCAAGTCGCCCGACATCTTCTCCGCCGTCGTCGGCTCATCGCCGGTCGAGCGCTCCTTCGGCAAGCCCACCATCCTGACCACCGATGGCGAAACGCATAAACAGCTGCGACAGGGCGTCGATCCGAAATACCGGCCGCGCACCGTTGCCGCCTATGCCGGCGACCTCGTGCGGTCGATTGCCGAACCTCTTCTCGACCGGATCGCCAACCAGGGCTCCGCCGAGCTGATGGCCGATTATTTCGAACCGGTGTCGACGCTCAGCCTGGCGCGCTCGCTCGGCCTTGCCGACATTGACATGCCGACGCTGCGCCGCTGGTTCTATGGCCTTGCCCAGGGCGCCATCAATTTCGAGAACGACCCGAAGCGGCAGGAGATCGCCGACGCGATCAGTGCCGAGGTCGGCGACGCCATCCTGCCGACGCTGGAAAGACTTGCGCGCCAGCCAGATGACTCGGCGCTGTCGCATATGCTGCACGATGGCATGCCGGAGGGCACGACGCGGCCGATCGATTTTTTGATGCCGAGCATCAAGGTCATCCTGCTTGGCGGCATGCAGGAGCCCGGACATGGCGCCGGCTCGATCCTGGCCGGTCTGCTGGCCCATCCCGAACAGATGCGGCAGGTGCTCGCCGATCCCGAGACCTTCGTGCCGAAGGCGGTCGACGAGGGCCTGCGCTGGGTGGCGCCGATCGGCACGCAGACGCGGCAGACGACACGGGCGGTCGAGCTTAGCGGCGT
>NZ_RZPQ01000122.1:0-10714 GCF_003999135.1 Mesorhizobium sp. M7A.F.Ca.CA.004.06.1.1
GAGCGTCAGAGGATGCTGGAAGGCGGCGTCGAACCCGCCGTCGCCGGCCTGAAACGTGCGTATGTGCCGGAAGCCGAACCGCCGCTGCGCGCAACGGAGCGCGGCAAACGCTGGTCGGCCCTTCTGTCCGGGCTTGGCCTGGTCGCTGCCGGCGCACTGGTCGGCCTTGTGGTGTCGGTCGTCCTGTTCTGGGACCGCATCGTGGCCATGGTTGTCAATTTGCGGCCATAGCGGCCTCGGCGCCAAGCTCCACCGTCTGCAGATCGGATGGCGGTATGGACGGCCCGGTCAGGCCGCGCCGTGTCAGCCGGATCCGCCAATTGCCCTTCTCGCCGTCAATGTCGAACAGATTGTACTGCGCCGCCGGGTTCTTGCCGCCCGGCGCCTGGCCGGCGGCAGCGACACCGACCGCCGGGATCCTGACGCCGCGACCGCCGATGAAGAACAGCGACGGCAGATGCGAATGGCCGTGCAGCACAAGGTCGGCGCCGTGATGGCGAATGATCTTGTTGAAGCGGGCGATGCCGAACAGCCGCTTGTGCTGCGGGACCGCGCCGCGCACCGGCGGATGATGGATCATGATGGCGCGAAACAGCCCCTGTCCGGCGGTATCCCCGAGGATTTTGCCGAGCCGCTTCGCTTGGCCTTCCATGAAGAAACCATTGGCCATGAAGGGTGCCGTGGCGCGCGCCGTCGAGACACCGATCAGCGCGACGTTGCCGCGCACGCGCAAATAGGGAAATGCGTTACGATCGACCGGCGTGTTGACGCCGTCGCCGCTCATCCACGCCGCCCAGGATCGGCAGACCTTGTCGAAGGCGCCTGGCACATAGGCGTCGTGATTGCCCGGAACGACCGAAACATCATGCGGCGGTGCCAGCGTCTCCAGCCAGTGCCTGGCCATCTCGATCTCGCCGTCGAGCGCCAGATTGACCAGGTCGCCGGTGACGGCGAGGTGGTCAGGCGTGTTCGCCTTGATGTCGGCGACGATCGTGTCGATGACCGCATCATGCATATGGCGGCGGCGGTTGCGCTGCCAGTTGACATAGCCGAGCACGCGCTTGGAGGCGAGATCGCGATAGGATACATCGGGGAGCGGCCCCAGATGGACATCGGAAATATGCGCGAGCCTGAACATACAACCTTCATAGGCGACCCGCGCACGGCTTTCCACCCACGGTTTCGCTATCAATGACGAGCCCTGAAGATGCCTTCCGCCAGACCGGCTGGCCAGGTTTGAGGGCCAGGCTGTTCCATCTCTATTTCGTGCTGCGGAGGCCGATGACGCTTGGCGTGCGCGGCCTGATCCACGACAGGGCGTCCAAGTCCGTCTTCCTCATTCGCCATACCTACGTACCAGGCTGGCAGCTGCCCGGCGGCGGCGTCGAAGTCGGCGAGACGATGAACGAGGCACTGGCCCGTGAACTGGCCGAGGAAGGCAACATCGCTCTCACCGCCCCGCCGGTGTTCAAATCGATGCATTTCAACCGCCGCTCCAGCCGCCGCGACCATGTCGGCTTTTATTTGCTCGAGCATTTCAGCCAGACGGCGCCGAAGCGGCCGGATCACGAAATCGCCGAAGCCGGCTTCTTCCCGCTCGACCGCTTGCCGCAGGGCACGACGCCGGCGACGCTGCGCCGGATCGCCGAGGTTTTTGACGGCGAGCAGCCCTCGCCCTACTGGTAGATCAGGCTGCCGCTTTCTCGAAGCGCGCCCGGTCGTGCCATGCGGCATAATCCAGATCCGGTCCGACAGGCACGATCCGCGTCGGATTGATCGTCTGGTGGCTGCCGTAATAGTGCGCCTTGATATGATGCATGTTCACCGTCCCGGCCACACCAGGCACCTGGTAGAGATCACGCAGATAGTTGGACAGGTTCGGGTAGTCGGCGATACGGCGCAGATTGCATTTGAAGTGGCCGACATACACCGGATCGAAGCGCACCAGCGTGGTGAACAGCCGCCAGTCGGCTTCGGTGATACGATCGCCGACGAGATAGCGCTGCTTCGACAGCCGCTCCTCCAGCGCATCCAGCGCTGTGAACACTTCACCGAACGCCTCTTCATAAGCGCGTTGCGTGGTGGCGAAGCCGGCGCGATAGACGCCGTTGTTGACCGCGGGATAGACCAGCGCATTGATGCGATCGATCTCGCCGCGCAATGCCTTCGGATAGAAATCGAGGCTGGCGTCGCCCCATTCGTCGAAGGCTGAATTCAGCATGCGGATGATTTCGGAAGACTCGTTGGAGACGATGGTCTGCTCCTTTTTGTCCCACAGCACCGGCACAGTCACCCGGCCCGAATAGGCGGGATCGGCCTTGGCATAGATCTGGTGCAGGAAGTCGAGGCCATAGAGCATGTCGCCCGTGGCGCCGTCCTCAGCCACGAACGTCCAGCCGTTGGCGCCCATGAAATGATGCACCACCGACACCGATATGACGCCTTCCAGCTTCTTCAGCGCGCGAAAGATCAACGTCCGGTGGGCCCACGGACAGGCAAGCGAGACATAGAGGTGATAGCGGCCGGGCTCGGCGTTGAAACCACGCGTCCGGCCTTCGGCAGGCGCCCCGTCAACGGTGACCCAGTCGCGCCATTGCGACTGCGTCCGCACGAACCTGCCACCATTGTCCGCTGTATCGTACCAGCGGTCCTGCCACCTTCCTTCGACCAGCATTCCCATACAAATCTCCTTGCGTCCTGTTGGTTGATGTAGGCGCAAGGCTGCCCTGTCGAAGACGTCAGGTGCTGAACAGACCGTCACTTGGCGGAAATGACGAACAAAACGGCCGATTGCAGCGGCGGGAAATTGATGCTAGCGGACAATCCGCATGTTCGATTTTGCTTCGATCCGGTTTTACCGACGACGAAAGGGCGCCCGCGCTTGATGAAGCGCTGACTGGCGAATGCTGCCGTTTGCAGCAACCTTTCCTCCTTACCGGAACGCAAAGACCATGAGCCTTGCCGACGTGAAATACCTGCCGGAAACCCCGGCGCACGACCCCGAGATCGAAGCCATCAATGACGAAGCCTTCGGGCCGGGCCGCTTTGTGCTGGCCGCCTACAAGATTCGTGAGGCCGGAGGGCACGAGCGTTCGCTGTCCTTTGTCGCCGTCGATGGCGACATCGTCGTCGCCTCGGTGCGCATGACCCGCATCGCCGCCGGTGCCGGCCGCGCATTGATGCTCGGGCCGCTCGCGGTGCGGCCGGCCTTCAAGAATCTCGGCATCGGCCGCCGGCTAGTGGCGATCGCGCTAGAGGCCGCCGCCAAGACCGGCGCACCTGCCGTCATGCTGGTCGGTGACGAGCCCTATTACGGGCCGCTCGGTTTCAAGCGGATTCCGCGCGGCCAGATTTCGATGCCGCGCCCCGTCGATCTCGACCGGCTGCTGTCGCACGAGATCGCGCCGGGCGCGGTCGCCAGGCTCTTGGGCGAGGTCTGCCACGCCGATCAGGCCAGGGTGGCCGATCCTGTCGCGGCGATGGCTTGACCTTTCCCGTCGATCTGGCGCCTGATCCGTCCCACTGTTCCTGAGATCAAAGGATGACGTCATGAACCCGAACGGCCAGATCGCGATCGTCACCGGCGGCGGCTCCGGCCTTGGCGAGGCAACGGCGCGCGCGCTGGCCGCCAAGGGCGCCCGCGTCGCCATCTTCGACGTGGGTATTGACCGCGCCGCCAAGGTCGCGGCCGAGATCGGTGGTATTGCCGTCCAGTGCGACGTCAGCAGCGCCGACAGCGGAACCGCTGCGCTCGCCGACGTAGCCGCCAAGCTTGGCGAGCCGCGGATCCTGGTCAACTGCGCCGGCATCGCCATCGGCGTGAAGACGATCGGCAAGGATGGTCCCCACCCCCTTGATCAGTATCGCAAGGTGATCGAGGTCAATCTGATCGGTACGTTCAACATGATCCGCCTCGTCGCCGAGCGCGCGTCGAAGCTCGAGCCGCTGCAGGGCGGCGAGCGCGGCATCATCGTCAACACCGCTTCGGTTGCCGCCTATGATGGCCAGATCGGCCAGGCCGCCTATGCGGCATCCAAGGGCGGCGTCGTCGGCATGACGCTGCCGGTGGCGCGCGACCTTGCCCGTTCCGGCATCCGCGTCTGCACCATCGCGCCCGGCATCTTCAAGACGCCGATGATGGCCGGCATGCCGCAAGAGGTTCAGGATTCGCTGGGCGCCGCCGTGCCTTTCCCGTCGCGCCTGGGCGAACCGTCCGAATATGCCGCTCTCGCCCTGCACATCATCGAGAACCAGATGTTGAACGGCGAGACCATTCGTCTCGATGGCGCCATCCGCATGGCGCCGAAATAGAAGGTCATGAACGCCGGCCTGTCCGCTGCCGCTAAAACCGGTCCGCTGACCGGGCTGAAGGTGATCGAGATGGCCGGGCTCGGACCGGTGCCGCTGGCCGGCCTGATGCTGTCGGAGATGGGCGCGCAAGTGTTGCGCATCGAACGGACGGGGACGAGCGAGTTCCTGTCGCTGCCGGATGAGTACAACATCGACCGCCATGGCCGCGCCCTCCTGCGCCTCGACCTGAAGCGCCGTGAAGGCACCGATCTGTTGCTGCGCCTTGCCGAAAAGGCGGACATGTTGCTCGAAGGGTTTCGCCCGGGTGTCATGGAACGGCTTGGCCTCGGCCCCGAAACGGTGCTGGCGCGCAACCCGGCGCTGATCTACGGCCGTATGACCGGCTTCGGTCAGGACGGCCCGCTCGCCGGCCGCGCCGGCCACGACATCACCTACCTCGCCTATAGCGGCGTGCTGCACGCCATCGGCCATGCCGACGGCCGTCCCGTCCCGCCGCTCAACCTTGTCGCCGACTATGGCGGTGGCGCCATGATGCTGATTGCCGGCGTGCTGGCCGCCCTGTTCCAACGTTCTCGCACGGGCAAGGGTGACGTCATCGACGCCGCGATGGTCGACGGCGCCTCGATGCTGGCGGTGCCCCTGCACGCCTTGACGGCGGCCGGCTTGTGGAGCGACAAGCGCGGCGCGAACCTGCTCGATTCCGGCGCCCCGTTCTACGACACCTATGAGACGTCGGACGGACGCCATATCGCCATCGGCTGTCTCGAGCCGCAATTCTTCGCCGAATTCGCCAGGCTGCTGCCGCTCGACGAGCGCTTTGCGTCCGGCCAGTACGACAAGGCCCTGTGGCCGCCGATGCGCGCCGCCATTGCCGATCGGATCCGGCAGAAACCACGCGACGACTGGGACCTGCTGTTTGCCCAGACCGATGCCTGCGTGGCCCCCGTCCTGTCGCTGCAAGAGGCGAAGCACCACCCGCACAATCGGGCACGCAACGCCTCTGTGACGACAGGTGCATTTGAGCGCCCGGCCCCCGCGCCGCGTTTCTCGAGCTCGCAACCGACATTGGCCACTATGCCAGGCAATGAGGATTTGTCGCCATCGGCAATTCTGGCACGTTTCGGCTTTGCGAAAGCCGAGATCGACGGCCTTGTCAAATCCGGCTTGCTGACCGATAACGATAACTAGAGAAGAAAGATCAACTTACTGCGGTGCTGCCTTGGACGAGCCGAAAAAGGACGTGATCCGCGAGACGGACGCCGAAGCGATCCGGCTGGCGAAGACGCTTCTGCGCAGCGCCCGCTTTGGCGCCCTGGCGGTGATCGAACCGCAAACCGGCTCGCCGCTGGCCAGCAGGGTCGGCGTGGCCACCGACATCGATGGCGCGCCGCTGATCCTGGTGTCGATGCTTTCGGCGCACACCGGCGCCCTGCTTGCCGATCCGCGCTGTTCCCTGTTGCTCGGCGAACCGGGCAAGGGCGACCCGCTGGCGCACCCGCGCCTGACATTGAGCTGCCAGGCGGCACGGCTTGAGCGCGGATCAGGCGAACACGCCCGCGCCGAGCGCCGCTATCTCAACCGCAATCCCAAGGCGAAACTTTACGCCGGTCTCGGCGACTTTTCGATCTTTCGCCTCGATCCGCAACGCGCCAGCCTCAACGGCGGCTTCGGCAAGGCCTATCAGCTCGATCGATCGGATTTGCTCGCCAGCGGACCGATCGTCGAGGAACTCGCGGCGCGCGAACAATCCGCCATCGACCACATGAACGCCGACCATCTCGACGCGATCGCCGTTTACGCACAGCATTTCGCCAAAGTATCCGGAAACGGCTGGAGTGTTGCCGGATTCGATGCCGATGGCATGGACCTGGTTTCGGGCGACGATGTTTGCCGGGTTTTTTACCCACAACCTCTGGCGGCGGCAGGCGAATTGCGGCACGTTCTGGTCGATATGGCCAAGGCCGGCCGAGCCATTGTCGACGCCGGGACGGAGACTTAATTATGCTGGACCAAAAGCAACACTTGAGATTTAAGTGAAATGCTCTACCTTTTGGTGACGCTGAATCGCCAGCGCCGATCGACAAGTGAATTTATGGAATCAGACGCCATTGCCCCCATGGCGTCGGGATGAACAGGAAGCATGGGGGATCGATGGTCTCGACAAAGCTAATCGTGAACGCCGAATCGGCGGCAGAGTTTCTCATGCTGATGGGCAATGAGAAGCGACTGTTGATCATGAGCTACCTCGCCGAAGGTGAGATGTCGGTTGGAGCCATTGCCGAGAAGGTGATGCTCAGCCAATCCGCCCTGTCCCAGCACCTCGCCAAGTTGCGGGCGCTCGACCTAGTCGAGACCCGCCGCGACCGGCAGATGATCTACTACTCCTGCAAATCCGACGCCGTGCGAGAACTGCTTGTCATGCTGGACGGCATTTTCGGCAGCGGCAAGGATGATCTGTCCCAGATGGCGCACCGTTTGCGCCGTGCTGGAACCTGACCACATAGCGCCGATCTCGCCGGCGTTTTCAGAGCGACATGCGCCCATCCGGGGCGCATAAAGCTGGCTGATTGTCCCGAATCGTCGCATCGTGCTTTCCAAACCAGGTGAGCGCCGGGAAGCGGTCCGGATTTTCGGGCCGATGCGACGGTCGCGAGGAATGCATGGATCCCATTCGCATCGACGACCCGCAAGATCCGCGCGTCGCTGCGTATCTCGACATTCGCGAGCGTGACCTCGCCGGCCGGCAAGGCCGCTTCGTCGCCGAAGGCAAGGTGGTGCTCGACCTGCTGCTCTCGACCGGGCGCTTTGCCGCCGAATCGATCCTGGTCCTGGAAAACCGGCTGGCAGGTCTCGACAACATCCTGAGCAAGGCGCCCGCCGACCTCCCGGTCTCTGTCGCCACCAGCGCGGTGATGGACGCTATCGCCGGATTTCATATGCATCGCGGCATCCTGGCCATTGGCCGCAAGGGAGAGCCGCAGCCGGCCGAAGACCTGCTCGACGGCTTGCCGCCTCGGGCGCTGGTCGTGGTGCTCGTCGGCATCGCCAACCATGACAATGTGGGCTCGATCTTCCGCAATGCCGCCGCCTTTGGCGCTGACGCGGTCCTGCTGGATGCGACATGCTGCGACCCGCTCTATCGCAAAGCGATCCGCGTTTCGGTCGGCGCCGCGCTCAAGATCCCTTTCGCATCGTTCTCCGACACCGCCGGCTTCACGACGATGCTCGCCCGACGTGGCTTCGATCAATTCGCGCTGTCGCCACGCGGGAAGACCGACATCCGCGATGCGCAGCGCAGCAAGCGCCTGGCGCTCTATCTCGGCACCGAGGGCGAAGGCTTGCCGGACGACCTGCTCGCAAGCCTGCACGACGTGCGGATCACCATGGCGGAAGGCTTCGACAGCCTGAATGTCGCCGCGGCTTCAGCCATTGCGCTGCATCATTTTTCGGCCAGAGCAATTCCAGGAAAAGTGTGAAGCGGTTTTCCGTCCAGAATTGCGTCAAAGCAAAGAGTTAGGGCATTTCGCCGTTTCCGTGAAACGGTGAAATGCTCTAAGGAGGCCTGATTCAGCTTGTCGCGTCAGCCTTCTGCAGCGCGCGCACGCGGTCGGCAAGACTGCGGTCACCGTTGCCGGAGCGGGCGTCCGACGGTACTGCCAATGCCTTGGCGATCGGCGAACCAGGCCCCTCGAGCTTCGCCGTCAGATGGACGACCTCCGCCGCCAGCGCGTTCATCTGCTCGCGCAAGGCGGAGCTGCTGTCCGTGGCCTTGGACGCGGCCAGTGCGGTGAGGTCGGCCTTCAGCCGCTTGTTCTCGCGCGCCAGCGCCGTCAGCCTCGCCTCGAGCTGCTCACGGTCACTGTCGAGCTTGGCGATTGCCTTGTCCAAATCATCACTCCTGGCGACATCGCCGCCTTTGCCGACCAGCCGCAAGGCTGGCGCGCTGTCTTCGGATTTCGATCTTTCGCGCATGCGTGCCAGTTCCTTTTCGCGGCGGTCGAGTTTGTCTTCGCGATCGGCAAGTGTGGCCAGCAGCCGTTCGACCTTCTTGTCGAGTTCGGCGGTCCTTTTCTTCTCGGCTTTCAGGGCCTCCCGCGCGGCCTTGCTTTCGGCCGCGATTTCCTGGCCGCGCCTGTCGGCTTCCTTGCGCTGGCCGCGCAGCATCGCAATGTCACTGGCGAGCTTCTGCATTTCGGACTCTCGCGCCACGAGTTCGATCTGCCGGCTGCTCGAGGAAAAACTGGCGTCGTCATACATGCGCTCCAGCTTTTGCAGCTCAAGTGCACGCTTTTCCAGCTTGCGTTCGGTTTCCTTCAGACGCTCCGAAAGCTGCTGCAACTCGCCCTCTCGCTGGCGCAGCGCTTCGTTCTTCGCACCCAGTTCGGTCAGCGCCTGGTTCTTGTCCGTCCGCTCGACCGCCAGGCCCTTCATGGCCTCGCGACCGCGATTGATCTCGACCAGTTGTTCGGCCGTCTTCTCTCGCAACGCCTTGACGCTGATTTCCAGGCGGCGCGTCGTCATGGCGTATTCGGCGCGGATGCGATCCTTGTCCGCCTGGATTTCGGTTTGCGTCAGAGGGATCGAGGATTCGACGCGTCTGCGTGTAAGCGTGACCGCACGACGCCATATGGCCGGAGCCACCATGAGCGCCAGAAAGCCAGCACAGAGAAAGCCGAGGACGAAGAACAGGACCGACTGGACCAAGTGACTACCCGTTGTGGCCGGTAAGCATCAAACCAGATAAACCAAAAGCGCATGGAGCGCTTTGACTGTGCCACGTTGACATGGCGGAAATCCAGCGTTGCGGCAAGGGTTTGCCGCAACGCCACGAGTTTAATGCATGTCGACCCAAAAGCGGTCCCGGTTTTGTGCAACGACAGCCAAGGACTTCAGCTTAGAACGGATTCCAAGTGGCGCGCTCGGTAAGCTTCAGATAGCCGAGATTGACGCCAAGCCGGGCACCGACACCGGTGCGGATCGGCACCAAAACCACATTGTTGTTCTTCAGCACGTTGAAGCCGACGCCAGCCACCACATAGGCCGAACCGGCGACGCCGCCATAGCGGTTGTAGAGGCTGCCCACATCGTCGAGATTGTAGACCAGCATCATCACCCGCGACCCCTCGCCGCCGAAATCCCAGCCGAGCGATGGGCCTTGCCAGAACACTTTGTGGTCGCCGGCATTCTTGGTGTAGAGCGTGCCTTCGCCATAGGTCAGGCCACCGATCAGCGCGCCCGAGCCCTCTTCGCCCAGCAGATAGCCGTTGGGCAGGCCGTAGGAAGCAAAAATCTTCTCGACGACTGTGGCGAGCCCGCCTGATGTCGCGCCGAAGAACTTGTGACCGGAATCGACAATCTCCTGAGCGGTGTATTCCTGGGCCCGCAGGGCTGAAGTCGAGAAGACGAGAACGCCCAGGAGCGTGACCGCCATTGAGAAGACACGGAGAAAGCTCCGGTCGTAGTATCGGGAAAACATGCTTCCAATCTCCGTCAGGGAGCACCTTCGCCGACGCCTCGCACCCCGTACGGCTCTTTTAGCCGGCCGTTAAGGGTAACTGTTAGGGGCAAACTATGCCGTAATCCTTTTTCAACCATTAAGCTCCCACATGAACATGGCGGTTCGAAGGCTGTTTGGGGTCGCTCAAGTGGGGCCGGCAGCCTGCGTGAACACGCCATTTGCCACAACCACAATTTGGATTTGTTGCTGCACGCACGGGCGCTGTGTATTCAGAAAGCCCGAGGAGAGAGTGTGTGATTCGTGTGGCAGGCGACGATCGATCGCCCGGCCATGAGTTGTGAGATTTTGCAGGGATTTTTCGCCGATGGCCGATCTGTTCACCCTTTCCGCACCCGATCTGGCAGCGCTTTTGTGCAGCCGGGTCTGCCACGATATCATCTCGCCGGTCGGCGCGATCAACAACGGGCTCGAATTGCTTGATGAAGGCGGCGCCGACGAGGACGCCATGAAGCTGATCCGTCAGAGCGCCCGCAACGCTTCGGCCCGCCTGCAGTTCGCCCGCATCGCCTTTGGTGCCGCCGGCTCGGCCGGCATGTTGATCGATACCGGCGATGCCGAAGCGGTCGCCATCGCCTTCCTCAAGAACGAAAAGCCGGAACTGACCTGGAACGGGCCCCGCGCGTTGCTGCCCAAGAACAAGGTCAAGCTGCTGCTCAACCTGATCCTCGTCGCCAATGCCGCCATTCCGCGCGGCGGCAAGCTTTCCGTGACGCTGGAAAATCTTGAGACCGAACCTCGTTTCGCGCTTGCGTCGGCTGGCCCGATGCTGCGTGTGCCGCCGAAATTCCTCGAACTGCATTCCGGCCACAAGCCGGAGGAACCGATCGACGCGCATTCCGTGCAGCCCTCCTCCACGCTGCTTCTGGCGCGAGAAGCCGGCATGAC
>NZ_RZPQ01001230.1:0-997 GCF_003999135.1 Mesorhizobium sp. M7A.F.Ca.CA.004.06.1.1
GCCGAGATGCTCGCCGCCAAGGGGGATTATCAGGTCACGCTCGTCGACCGCTCGGCAGCAGCGAACTGTGCTGCCGAGCGGTCGACGAGCGTGACCTGATAATCCCCCTTGGCGGCGAGCATCTCGGCAATGGTCGAGCCGATCTTTCCGGCGCCGACAACGACAATTTTCTTCATGGCCGATCCCTCACTGATTGTGAGCCCAGATTCGCAGCTTGCCCGTCGAATGGAAGCGTGGTTTGGTTCGAAACGAAACCGTTGATTGGACAGTCTGCCGGGAAGAATCGTCGAAATGCTCAGTGACGCCGAACAGGCCCTGCTTTCCCTGCTGCGCGAGAATGCGCGCGCCTCGACCGCCGAGCTGGCGCGGCGGCTTGGCGTCTCGCGGACCACGGTGCAGAGCCGGATCGAACGGCTGGAGCAGCGCGGCATCATATCAGGCTATGGTGTGCGACTGGCGCCGGACTATGAGCAGGGGCTGGTGCGGGCGCATGTACTGCTCACCGTGACGCCCAAGCTCGCCGACAAGGTGGTGCGCGGCATGCGCGCCCTGACGACGGTCCGGACGCTGCATTCGGTCAGCGGCAATTTCGACATGATCGTCATCGTCGACGCACCATCGATCCGCGACCTCGACATGCTGCTCGACCAGATCGGCGCCATGGACGGGGTCGAGCGGACCCTGTCGTCGATCATCCTGTCGACGCGGATCGATCGGTGAAGCTGCTGGTCTCCCCCCTCGAGGGGGAGATGGCCGGCAGGCCAGAGGGGGTCGGTTCGACCGGATGCGACCTCCTTTCGACAGATGGGCGTTAGCGCTTCACGCGAGGCGACCCCCTCTGTCGCCTGCGGCGACATCTCCCCCTCAAGGGGGGAGAAAACTCACCGCCACCTCAAGCCCAGGGCGACAATCCTCAAGCGTGATCGATGCGCCATGCAGATCGGCAATCGCTCGCACAAGGCTGAGACCCAGCCCGCTGCCCCATGTCGACCGGCTA
>NZ_RZPQ01001231.1:0-993 GCF_003999135.1 Mesorhizobium sp. M7A.F.Ca.CA.004.06.1.1
GTTCCCGCCATTCGCCATCGTCCCCAGCCCTCGGTGAAGGCCAGAACGCCTGACTCGGCGCCCGGTTCCGACCCCGCGGATTGGCCGAATGTCTTCAAACGCGAGGCTCTTGCTCACCGCCGCTGGTCCTACGGCTCCTCGTCCAGTACATAGTCAAAATAGTCTTCCGGCTCGGCAAGATCGGTTTCGCTCGCCTTGACCCGGCCGCGCATCGAGATGCCGGCTTCATGCACGGTCTCGGCGCTGCCCGACACCAGCCGGTGCCACCAGTAGAGGTCGCAGCCCTCGGCCACCAGCCGATAGGCGCAGGTGCTGGGCAGCCAGCTGATGGTTCGCACATTCTGTGGCGTCAGCCCGACGCAGTCGGGAACGCGCGCCAGCCGGTTGACGTAGTCCGAACAGCGGCAGGTCTCGGCATCGAACAGCCGACAGCCGACGCTGGTCCAGTATATCTCGCCGGTGTCCTCGTCCTCAAGCTTCGAAAGGCAGCATTTACCGCAGCCGTCGCACAGCGATTCCCACTCGGCCGGGCTCATCGCCTCCAGCGCCTTGGTTTTCCAGAATGGCGTTTCCATTTCCGGGATGTGGCCCCAGCCGCGGGCAAGGTCAAGCGCGGCAATGGTCGCAATTGCGGCTATCGCCAGGTGAATGACATGAAGTTGCCTTCAAAAGGTCGGTCAATCGCCCCGTACGGCCTCTATCCGTGCCAGACTGGAACCAATCGGCACAAGATCGGTTTCGGCAAGGATGGGACCCCACAAGGAGAATTTCGATGAAACGCCAACCACGGATTCTGGCAGGCACGGCACTCGGCCTGCTTATGGCATCCGCGCCGTTGGGCGCGTTCCCGCTTCAGGGAAGTGTCGCGTCCGGCCTTGCCCAGCGCACGGCAGCCCCATTCATCCTGGCGCAAGCAGCATGCGCCGAAGGCGAAGCCTGCGCACAACAGCAGCAGGCGGAACCCGAACAGAAGCGCGAGCGCAAGAAGGCCGA
>NZ_RZPQ01001232.1:0-992 GCF_003999135.1 Mesorhizobium sp. M7A.F.Ca.CA.004.06.1.1
GGACATCTCCCCCTCAAGGGGGGAGATTGGCAGTTTTGACGCTCCGCCCTCTCCTGCAACACTGGAGGTTGGCGAAACCGGTAATGACAGCGCAATCTCCCCCCTTGAGGGGGAGATGTCCGGCCGGACAGAGGGGGGCGCCTCGCGCAGACCCGTCTCATCTTCCACCTTCCCCCAAGCGGCTTCGACCGCAGCGATTGCCGCAGTCGGCAACTCCGTCGAGAAGGCAATGTAGTTATCTAAGGCCAATCCAGTATCGCTGGCTTCCAGCAAATCCAGCAACCCACGCGGCGTCTCCGGAATTCCCTCAACACCATAATCCTGTCCCTTCAGGTCATGCAGAATGGCCAGCACGCTGGACGGCACGTCGAGGCCGACGGCATAGCCGGTGCGGCCGGGGGCGCTGGGATAATCCGGCATCAGGATCGCCAGCTTGCGCTCGGCGCGGGGCGTCTCCTGCAGGCGGATAAAGGCCGCGACGCGGTCAGCCACTTGCGCCACGCGATCCGGTTCCGGCCGGTTGGCGAAAGCGCGGTGGCCAAGTGCTGGATCGATCTCGCTCTCGCCCTTGAAGGAAATGGCGCCGGCCAGGATGCGGCCGTCGAGCTCGGGCAGCACGACATGCATGGCAAGGTCGGCGGGCGCCAGGCCGCGCTGGTTGCTCTCCCAGATGTCGCGGCGGGTGGTGGCGACGATGACCTGGAAGACCGGCACGCCGGCGCGGTCGAACAAGGTCTCATTGCCCGGTTCGGCACCGGACGCGAAAGCGGTAGCGGTGACGATGGCGGCGGGTTTCAGTGAGGCGAGTGCTGTTTCCACGAAGGCCAGGGATGCCGGGTCCTTGAGGGTGGAGACGAAGATGGGGACCGGGTTGATGCCGCGCTGTCGCAGAGCTTCAAAAAGTGCGTCGATTGGCGCGACATCGGCGGCCAGCAGCATCGAGCGGTAGAACAGGATAGGCACGACCTTTCCCTCCCCCTCGAGGGGAGGGA
>NZ_RZPQ01001233.1:0-986 GCF_003999135.1 Mesorhizobium sp. M7A.F.Ca.CA.004.06.1.1
GAGGCGCTGATCTGCCGGAGTGCGGTCGCCACCGCACTCCGGCATTGTTAAAGGGGACCGCCATTTTTCTCAACGCTACCGCTTGGGCCGCCTGTCGTTCTCATTTCACCAGAGTGATCATCCGATCGGCGTACATTGTGCGATTTCCAAGCGCCGCCGCGCAGTCCGACTTGACGGACGAGTTTCCGGTCATCTGAATCGTATTGCCGACAAGCCTGAGACAGTCGCCCTGGGCGCTCATATCAGAGTTGCCGGCGTAGGAAATGGGCGCGTCCGGCGCGTAAATGAAACCGCTGAGCACGGAATTTGCGCCGCCATTCAATGTCAGAGCAGACGTGTTGCCGTGATCCTGGAAAATGGTGATGCCAGCATAAGGGCCGCTGGTGGGCGGGGAAAGGTTCACCTTCTCATTGGCATTTATGTAGATCTCAGCGCTTTCCATGAGGAATATGGTCACGCCCTGGCCAGCCAGGCTGCCGTTCCCCCCTGGCTTTATGGTGGTGCCGCGCATGATGTAGACGCCCGGATCAAGCGTGATGTCCCCCGACAATGTCTTGTCGCAATAAGTGCCGGGCGACAGCGTGTAGGTTTTGCCGTTCGGGACAGGCAAACACAATGTGTAAGGGGGAGGAACGACGTCGGCCAATGGATCAAAGGACGCGTACCTATGTTCGTGCGGCGTTCCGCAGGCGAGACTGGCGCTGGGTGGCAACAGCCCGCTGGTGCCGCCGACGGTTGAGACACAGCCGGCTGAAACCAGCGCGGAGCCACCCCTGTTGACGGAATCGGACGCGTCCGAGTTCGCCGCGATCACGCAATTGTCCATCGAGACGTTGGTCGAGCCCTGGAGGTTCACGGCGGCGGACGCATGCGGATCGAGCGCCAGCACGCAGGCCTGTGCGCCAGGTTTTACCTTGACCGAGGCCGAGCGGGAGGCCTGCCAGGGGGCCGAGGCGCTGATGAAGCTTGGGCGGCTTATGCTGGAC
>NZ_RZPQ01001234.1:0-982 GCF_003999135.1 Mesorhizobium sp. M7A.F.Ca.CA.004.06.1.1
GCGTTTGGGTTCTAATGCATGTCGCCCAAAAGTGGCCCCGGTTTTGGCGCAACGACATGCATAAAACCAAAGGCTTAAAGCGCGTCGCGCTTTAGACCTGGCTGCCTGAAATCCGCGCCCGCACCAGCGTCGCCGCGGCGCGGCCGGCGGCCTCGATGTAATCGGGGTTGCGGTGGATCAGCATGATCGAAAAGCAGCCGTCGATCAAAAGCACGATCTCGCGTGCCAAGGCAGGCGGCTCGCCGACGCCATGGTCCGACAAGGCGCCGGCCAGCCATGTTTCGAAATTCAGCTTGTGCCGCGCGCCGACCTTGACCGCCGGATGTCCGGGCATCGAGGCGAGTTCGGCGGCCGTGCGCAGGAAGCCGCATCCTTTCCATTTCGGGTGACGAGCGGACCTCGCCAGATTGGTGAAGATCGCCTCGACCTTGCGATCCGCGCCGCCTTCGGCGGCATCGAACCAGCCGGCCATCCGCTTCAGATTGGGTTGGTCGCGGCCATCGAGATAGGCGGCGATGAGGTCGTCCTTACTCTTGAAATGGTAGTAGAGCGTGCGTTTGGTGAGACCCGCTTCCTCGGCGACGGCATCGACGCTGACGCGACCGATTCCTTCGGCATAGAAGAGCCTGGTCGCGGCATCGACAATACGTTTGCGTGTAGGACTTTGCGTGTCAGGCATGAGCTTAGGTATACCGACTAGTGAATATACACAAGCGGAAAGGGGCATAGTCTTCCGGTCATCAGCATGATGAAGAAGGAAGAGCCAATGACCGATCTTGTCCTCAAGGAACCCCGGGATGGGATTGCCATCCTCACCCTCAATCGGCCGGAGAAGCTCAACGCCTTGAACTATGCCCTGATCGATCGCCTGCTTGCGATCCTTGACGACATTGAAGTCGATGACAGCGTTCGTGCGGTCATTCTGACCGGTGCAGGGGAGCGGGCGTTTTCGGCCGGCGGCGACATTCATGAGTTCTCGGCC
>NZ_RZPQ01001235.1:0-976 GCF_003999135.1 Mesorhizobium sp. M7A.F.Ca.CA.004.06.1.1
GCACCGTTCTTCCTCATGCAGGCGGCCATCGCCGACATGAAGAAGCGTGGCCAGGGCGGCGCCATCGTCAACATCCTGTCGATCAACGCCCATTGCGGCTCGCCGGAACTCGCCGTCTATTCCGCCAGCAAGGGCGCGCTGGCCACGCTGACCAAAAACGCCGCCAACGCCCATCGCTTCGATCGCATCCGCGTCAACGGCATCAATGTCGGCTGGACCGACACGCCGGCCGAACGTGTCATGCAGGCCGACACGTTGGGCAACGGGCCGGGCTGGCTCGATGCCGCCAACGCCTCGCAACCCTTCGGCCGCCTGTTCTCGACGAGCGACATCGCCAACCTCGCCGTCTTCCTGCTTTCGGATGCTGCCGGGCCGATAACCGGCACGCTCGTCGACCAGGAACAGTGGGTGATCGGGGCGAATCGGTGAGCGCCATCGAAACGCATGCGCCCTGCATGACGCATTTCGGCGTCGGCACCGTTGCCGTCAGAAGTTGGTCGCGATGACGGTGACTGAAAAAACCTATCGCCCATTCGCTCAAAGCACCCGCGCCGCTTCACAGCGCCAGGCTCTCCTGCTCCACCTCTTCGGCATTCGGATCTCCCGGTGCGGTGGCCCAGGCCAATTCGACCAGCGTCACGGTGCGCCAGCCTGTCCCGTCGAGTTGGCAGACGATGAGGCCCTGCTCCTCGATATAGGTCAAGAGGCGCCGGGCGCGGCGCAGCGAGTGCGAGCCGTAGGCGCGGGCGATCGCGGCGTCGCTCGGGCATGGCCAGCCCTCTTTCGCCGCACGGGCGATCATCATGAACACGCCCTGCATGTCGTCGGGCAGCAGCGACGCGCGGACGGAAACGTCCCGCCACGCGTCATCCTGCGTCGTCTCGGAACCAAGGCCGGCACGGGCGCGCGTCAGCATGCGGCGGAACTCCGGCAGGTCCGGCACGACCGACGCGAGGCCTTCTATGCGGCAGCGGAC
>NZ_RZPQ01001236.1:0-974 GCF_003999135.1 Mesorhizobium sp. M7A.F.Ca.CA.004.06.1.1
ACCATGACGAGCTTGATGACATCCCTTCGTCTGCTGACCTCGATGCTGGCGATGTCGCTTGCGATGGTTCCGGCATGGGCACAAGAGTCCGCGCCGGTCCCTGCGCTGACCCTTGAACTCAACGGTGCGCAACCTTCCGACAAGGGTTGCCGCCTGACGTTCGTGGTCAACAACAATCTCGGCGCCGACCTGTCCAAGGCGGCGTTCGAGATCGCCCTGTTCAACGAGGCCGGCGTCGTCGACCGGCTGACCGTGCTCGACTTCAAGGAATTGCCGGCAGGCAAGACCAAGGTGACGCGTTTCGATCTGGCCGGCACCGAGTGCTCGAAAGTCAGCCGCGTGCTGATCAACAGCGCGACCGAATGCACCGGTACCGGCGTCGAACCGAACGCCTGCATGCGAAAGCTGAAGACGGACACCAAGACCGGGATCGCTTTCGGAGTCTGAGGTGGGGCTGCATCATGCATTCCCGCGAAACACCGTAGTGCAGCCTCTGGCCGGCGATAGCAGACTGCCGGCGAACGATCTTGATTTGACAACTCTACTCTTGTCGCTGCAGGTCTCGCGGCGAGACATGCAGGACATCAATCCCCTCCCCGAGGCCGGCGCCGAGCTGACCATAGAGCCAACCGAGCCGCTCGCGCTGCCGCGGCCATCGGCCTGGAGCCGCAAATGGACGGCGGCGATCGTCGTCTCCTGCCTGCTCCATGTCGCGGTGGCGGCGGCCTTTCTGATCTCCCCTACGGGGATTTCCAGTTTCCAGGACGCCGAGCAGCCGGAAGGTAGTGAACAGTCGGGCAGCAACGTGGCCGGCAGCGCGCTGGACAAGGACCCGGCGGCAATAAACGTTGCACTGGTGCCCAGCCCGCAACCGGCCAAACCACAGCCGGCAACGCCGCCCAAGCCGTCGCCGCCAACGGAGCCTTCTCGGCCAGCCAAGGAAGCGGCAACGACCAAGCCGGAACCTGTCAAAC
>NZ_RZPQ01001237.1:0-971 GCF_003999135.1 Mesorhizobium sp. M7A.F.Ca.CA.004.06.1.1
GTACCAGGATGCGCCCGACCGGCGTCATCAGCGCGCTGCCGAGCCCTTGCACGACACGTGCGGCGACGAACTGGGTCAGGTTTTGCGAGACGCCGCAGGCAAGCGAGGCCAGGGTGAACAGGACGATCGCCAGCAGGAAGATGTTGCGTGCGCCGAACCGGTCGGCGAGCCAGCCCGACAGCGGCACGAATACGGCCATGGTCAGCATGTAGACGGTGATGCCGATGCTGATCGCCACTGCCGACACGCCGAAGGAAGCCCCCATCTGCGGCAGCGAGGTCGAGATGATCGTCGAATCCAGAAACTGCATGAAGAACGCGATGGCGACGATCAGCGCCACGCGCCGCGCATTGGTGGCCGTTTCGGGTAAGGTTGCGGTCTCGGGAACGGCTGTCATGACGGAACCGGTTTGAACAGCATCTCACCGGCGGCGTCCAGAGACCTCGCAACAAACTTTCGTGTCCCGCCTTGGCCTGCTATGGGATGAACGGGGTGGCCGAGAAAAGTGTCCGCGTAACATGAAGCCCATCTACATCGACTACCTCAATGCCCTCGACATCGATGCCCTTGCCATGACCGATGGCGAAATCATCGCTGCCGTCGAGGCTGGCCTGGTGGCGCAGGGCCGGGGCCAGACGGTGATCGAACCGCGCGTCCATCTCGAGCCGGACCCGTCCTTCCACGGCCATTTCGACGTGTTGCGCGGCTACGTCGCGCCGCTCGACACGGCCGGCGTCAAGATCGTCGGCGACTATGTCGACAATTACCTGCATGGCCTGCCTTCCGAATTCGGCATCCTCAACCTGTTCGACCCGCGCACCGGCGCGCCGCGCGCCATCCTCGACGCCACCGTCATCACCGACATGCGCACAGGCGCCGTCACCGCCATCGGCGCCAGGCATCTGGCGCGAAAGAATTCCAAAGTGCTGGCCCATATCGGCGCGCGGCGCGCCGGTGCGCGGGTCGAACAG
>NZ_RZPQ01001238.1:0-971 GCF_003999135.1 Mesorhizobium sp. M7A.F.Ca.CA.004.06.1.1
GACCTGCCGTCTCGATCCGCCTGAAGGCGCCCGGCGTCGTGCCGCGAGCCGGCGAGACGATGAGGCCGGCGACGCCTTGCTCCATCAGCGATTTCAGCACTTCTTCCTGGCGCACCGGATTTTCCGCCGTGTTGGCGATGAACGGCACGATGCCCGCCGACTGGAAGACCCGCTCCATGCCAACCGCCAGCTCTGCGAAGAAAGGATTGGTGAGATCGTTGATGACCATGCCGATGACATTGGAGTGCGCCTTGCGCAGATTGGCGGCGCCCCGGTTGTAGACGTAACCGACATCCTCGATCGCCTTGCGCACTTTGCTCGCTGTTTCGGGCCGGATCAGCCCGCTGCCCTGGAGCACGAGCGATACCGTCGATTTGGACACGCCTGCTTCGCGGGCGATGTCGAATATCGTCGCCTTGGCCCGGTTGGCCATCCAGATGCATCCTCCCCGACTGCAGGTCCAAAAGTATTGGAACGTTCTAATCTCTGCTCCGGTCGTGAGTCAATCGGGATTTTTCTCGCGTCTCGAATGCCGATCGTGCGTACTCAAATGGCTTGCTCCATAAGGCTTTTGTGTTGCAATGCAGCATTCTTCCTGCCGTGGAGTTCGAATCTTAAAGGTTCTTGATTTATTGGAACGTTCCATCTAGTAGCGTTGCGAAGGGAGAGATCGATGGACATTTCCTTGCCTGGTGAGGGGGGCGGCAGCACCCGGTACACGCTGGTCGGCGAACCGGTGCAGCCTGACATCGGCGCGCGATTTTCGCGTATCGCCTATGCCGCCGCGCACGTCGTTGCCGATCCGCTTGCCATGACCGATCCGTGGTCCAGGCCGGTGGTCGACTGGGACAGGACGATGACGTTCCGTCACCATCTGTGGCGGTTGGGATTCCGCATCGCCGAAGCGATGGACACGTCGCAGCGCGGCATGGGTTTCGACTGGGCAAACGCGCAGGAATTGATTCGCCGCT
>NZ_RZPQ01001239.1:0-966 GCF_003999135.1 Mesorhizobium sp. M7A.F.Ca.CA.004.06.1.1
GAGCAGAACCGCGCCGGGGCGCTGGAAATCCTGATGCCGACCATCCAGTCGGCCGATCTGTGGCGCGAAAGCGGCCGCTATGACGACTACGGCAAGGAGATGCTGCGCATCAAGGACCGGCAGGACCGCGACATGCTCTACGGCCCGACCAATGAGGAAGTGGTCACCGAGATCGTCCGCGCCTATGTGAAATCCTACAAGGACCTGCCGCTCAATCTCTACCACATCCAGTGGAAGTTCCGCGACGAAGTGCGGCCGCGCTTCGGCGTCATGCGTTCGCGCGAGTTCCTGATGAAGGACGCCTATTCCTTCGACCTCGACTTCGAGGGCGCCAGGGCGGCCTACAACAGGATGTTCGTGTCCTATCTCCGGACTTTTACGCGCATGGGGCTGCAGGCGATACCGATGCGGGCCGACACCGGGCCGATCGGCGGCGATCTCAGCCATGAATTCATCATCCTGGCCGACACCGGCGAGAGCCAGGTCTATTGCCACCGCGACTATCTTTCGCTCGATGTGCCCGGAGAGAAGACCGACTTCGCCAATGCCGCCGAGATCGGCGATATCGTCAAGACCTGGACGACACCCTACGCGGCCACCGACGAGATGCACGACGAGGCGGCGTGGGAGAAGATCGGCGAGAGCGACAAGGTTTCGGCGCGCGGCATCGAGGTCGGCCACATCTTCCATTTCGGCGACAAATACTCCAAGCCGATGGGCGCCAAGGTGACCGGGCCCGACGGCAAGGATCATTTCGTCTCCGGCGGCTCCTACGGCATCGGTCCGTCGCGGCTGGTCGCGGCGATCATCGAAGCCAGCCATGACGACAACGGCATCATCTGGCCGGAGGCGGTGGCTCCGTTCGACATCGGGCTGATCAACATGAAAGCGGGCGACGCCGAGTGCGACCGCGTCTGCGACGAGCTGCATGCCGCTTTCGTCGCCGCCGGCAAGGACGTGCGATAC
>NZ_RZPQ01000123.1:0-10690 GCF_003999135.1 Mesorhizobium sp. M7A.F.Ca.CA.004.06.1.1
CCCCTCGAGGGGGAGGGGGACGCCGTCGCCCCGCAATCGATGAGGTTTTAGAGCATGGCCGCACCCGGCGAGAATCTGCGAATCAATTCAGACCGTTTGTGGGATTCCATCATGGAGATGGCGAAGATTGGCCCCGGCATTGCCGGCGGTAACAATCGCCAGACCGTGACCGACGAAGACGGCGAAGGGCGGCATCTGTTCAAGCGCTGGTGCGATGCGGCCGGGCTCGAAATGGGCGTCGATGAAATGGGCACGATGTTTGCCCGCCGCGAAGGCACCGATCCCAGCCTGCCGCCGGTCTATGTCGGCAGCCATCTCGATACGCAGCCGACCGGCGGCAAGTACGACGGCGTGCTCGGCGTGCTGGGCGGGCTTGAAGTGGTGCGCTCGCTCAACGATCTCGGGATCAAGACCAGACATCCGATCGTCGTCACCAACTGGACGAACGAGGAGGGCTCGCGCTTTGCGCCGGCGATGATGGCGTCCGGCGTGTTCGCCGGCGTGCTCGACCAGGCCGATGTGTACGGGCATGTCGACAAGCAGGGCAAGAAATTCGGTGAGGAGCTCGAGCGCATCGGCTGGAAAGGCAGCGAGAAGGTCGGCGATCGCAAGATCCACGCCTTCTTCGAACTGCATATCGAACAGGGTCCGATCCTCGAGGACGAAGATATCGACATCGGCGTCGTCACTCATGGCCAGGGCCTGAAGTGGCTCCAGGTGACGCTGACCGGCAAGGAAGCCCACACCGGCTCGACCCCGATGCCCAAGCGCCGCAATGCCGGGCTCGGCATGGCCCGGGTGATCGAACTGGTGCATGAGATCGCCATGGACTACCAGCCGGACGCCGTCGGCGCGGTCGGCCACATGGAGGTCTATCCTAACTCGCGCAACATCATCGCCGGGCGCACCGTCTTCACCGTCGACATCCGCTCCCCGGAAAAGGAAGTGCTGGACGCCATGGACGGCCGCATCCGCGAAGGCATCGACACGATCTGCGATGCGCTCGACATCCGCTACGAGATCGAGCAGGTCGGCGCTTTCGATCCGGTCACCTTCGACGCGGGTTGCGTCAAGGTGATCCGCGATGCCGCCGAACGTCTCGGCTATTCCCACCGCAACATCGTCTCCGGCGCCGGCCATGACGCCTGCTGGATCAACCGCGTCGCGCCCACCGCCATGGTGATGTGCCCCTGCGTCGACGGCTTGAGCCACAACGAGGCCGAGGAGATCACCAAGGAATGGGCTTCGGCAGGTGCCGATGTTTTGTTCCATGCGGTGGTGGAGACGGCTGTCATCATGGAGTGAGCTTAGAATCTACCTCCAAACGACGCTCGCAAAGAAGCGCGAAGAGAACAAGGGAACAGCTAATGACCAAAGTTATCCGAAACGGCACCATCGTCACCGCCGACCGCACCTGGAAGGCCGATGTGCTGATGCAGCACGGCAAGATCGTCGCCATTGGCTCGGACCTGCATGGCGACCACGAGTTCGACGCCACCGGTTGCTACATCATGCCGGGCGGCATCGACCCGCATACCCATCTCGAAATGCCGTTCATGGGCACCTATTCGGCCGATGATTTCGAATCCGGCACCCGCGCCGCGCTCTCCGGCGGCACCACCATGGTGGTCGATTTCTGCCTGCCGGCGCCGCAGCAGTCGCTGCTCGAAGCCTTGCAGATGTGGGACAACAAGACCTCGAAAGCGTCCTGCGACTACTCCTTCCACATGGCGATCACCTGGTGGGGCAAGCAGGTGTTCGACGAGATGGCCACTGTCGTCGACAAGGGCATCACCTCGTTCAAGCATTTCATGGCCTACAAGGGCGCGCTGATGGTCGATGACGACGAGATGTATGCGTCGTTCCAGCGCTGCGCCGATCTCGGCGCGCTGCCGCTGGTGCATGCCGAGAATGGCGATGTCGTTGCCGCCCTGTCGCAGAAGCTGCTGGCTGCCGGCAACAACGGCCCCGAGGGCCACGCCTATTCACGGCCACCCGAAGTGGAAGGCGAGGCGACCAACCGCGCCATCATGATCGCCGACATGGCCGGCGTGCCGCTCTATGTCGTGCATGTCTCCTGCGAGCAGAGCCACGAGGCGATCCGCCGCGCGAGGCAGAAGGGCATGCGGGTGTTCGGAGAACCGCTGATCCAGCACCTGACCCTGGACGAGAGCGAGTATTTCGATAAGGACTGGGATCATGCGGCGCGCCGCGTGATGAGCCCGCCCTTCCGCAACAAATTACACCAGGATTCGCTGTGGGCGGGCCTGCAGGCGGGCTCGCTGCAGGTGGTGGCGACCGATCATTGCGCTTTCAGCACCAAGCAGAAGCGCAACGGCGTCGGCGATTTCACCAAGATTCCGAACGGCACCGGCGGGCTTGAAGACCGCATGCCGGTGCTCTGGACCACCGGCGTCAACACCGGCCGGCTGACGATGAACGAGTTCGTCGCGGTGACCTCGACCAACATCGCCAAGATCCTCAACATGTATCCGAAGAAGGGCGCCATCGTAGAGGGCGCCGACGCCGACATCGTCGTCTGGGATCCCCAGCGCAAGAAGAAGATCACCTCGAAGAAGCAGCAGTCTGTCATCGACTACAACGTGTTCGAAGGGTTCGAGGTGACCGGTCTGCCGCGGTTCGTGTTCTCGCGTGGCGAACTGTCGATCCAGGAGGCCGAGGTCAAGGCCAAGCCCGGTCATGGCGAGTTCGTTGGCCGCGAGCCGAATGCGGCGGTCAACCGGGCGCTGTCGACGTGGAAGGAAATCTCCGCGCCGCGCAAGGTGGAACGCACCGGCATCCCGGCGACCGGGGTTTGAGCTTGCGCGGCTCGAAGAACGCCAAGAAACGGATGATTGCCGACAAACACGGCGCCGCCTTTGGGGATGTGTCGCAGTGCCGATAATTGCCGAACTCGGCGCCGCCCCTCATCCGCCTGCCGGCACCTTCTCCCCGTATACTGACGGGGAGAAGGGAGATGAACGCAACCTCGCCGCCCTTTTTTGTAACGTCGGAGATTGGCGAAATCCTCCGCGAAATCGTCCTTCTCCCCGTCACTATACGGGGAGAAGTGCCCGGCAGGGCGATGAGGGGCAGCGCAAACCTCGGGCAATTGACCGGTGGGATCCTAGCCCGTCGATACCGGCTTCAGGCGACCAGTGCATCCAGTTCCGGCAGCAGGACGACGCTTTCCTGTTCGTTGGGATCGGTGCGGGCAATGACGGCCGAAGACGGGGCGCTGCTCAGATTGGCCGGCAGATGCGGCACGCCGGCCGGAATGTAGAAGAGGTCGCCGGCCTTGACCACGATATGATGCTCGAGCCGGTCGCCGTACCAGGTGTGGACTTCGCCGGAGAGCACGTAGATCGCCGTCTCGTGGCTCTCATGCATATGCGCCTTGGCGCGTGCGCCGGGCGGCATGGTGAGCATGTGCATGCAGATGCCGGAGGCGCCGACGGTCTCGGCGGCGATGCCGGCGAAATAGGTCAATCCCTGCTTGCCTTCATAAGTGCTTTCAGGGCGGATAAGATGACAGGTGGGTTTGGGCGACATCGGGGAAACTCCGGGCGTCGATCGAGTGGGACAAGGTCAGTGGGACAGGGCCAAATGGGACAGGATAAGTGGAAAACAACATCGCGATAAAAGCAATCGGATTCCAGCCGCCGCAGGGACGGAAACAGGCAGGCGGCAGCCGATGACGGGGACTTCGCCAGCCGTCGTCGCGGCAAGCAAACTCGGACTGACCTTCCAGACCAATGACGGGCCGGTGCAGGCGCTGTCAAACGTCGATCTCACCATCGGCAAGGGGGAGTTCGTCTCCTTCATCGGCCCTTCGGGCTGCGGCAAGACCACGTTGCTGCGCGTCATCGCCGATCTGGAGAAGCCGACCTCGGGGACGATTTCGGTCAATGGCATGACAGCAGAGCAGGCGCGCGAGAAACGCGCCTATGGCTATGTTTTCCAGGCCGCCGCGCTGTTTCCGTGGCGGACGATCGAGCGCAATGTCGGGCTGCCGCTGGAGATCATGGGCCTGTCCAAGGCGGAGCAAGGCGAGCGTATCAAGCGCACGCTCGAGCTCGTCAACCTCTCTGGCTTCGAGAAGAAATATCCCTGGCAGCTCTCGGGCGGCATGCAGCAGCGCGCCTCGATTGCCCGTGCGCTGGCCTTCGATGCCGACCTGCTGCTGATGGACGAGCCGTTCGGCGCGCTGGACGAGATCGTGCGCGACCATCTCAACGAGCAATTGCTGGAATTGTGGGGACGCACCAACAAGACCATCTGCTTCGTCACCCACTCCATTCCGGAAGCCGTTTATCTGTCGACGCGCATCGTCGTCATGTCACCGCGGCCGGGCCGCGTCAGCGACATCATCGAATCGACACTGCCGAGAGAGCGGCCGCTCGACATCCGCGAGACGCCGGAGTTTCTGGCGATCGCAGCGCGCGTGCGCGACGGGCTGCGGGCAGGGCACAGCTATGATGATTGAGGGAGCAATCGACGGGCTCCCTCCTCTCCCCAACGGGGAGAGGGTGGCCGGAGCGAAGCGGAGGTCGGGTGAGGGGGCGGCCCACCGCGCCTTCGTCATCCCAGGGCACCGCGAGGCGGCGTGCGTAAAGGGAGCGGTCAACCACCCCTTCGTCATCCTAGGGCAGAGCAGGCGCGCAGCGGCCTGCGCAGACCCTAGGATCCATGCCGTGACGCCGGCCGAAAGGCGAAAACGGTTGAGAAAACAGGCCAAGCAGGGCGAGGCACAGGGAGCCTTGTTCCGCACCGTTGTGGAGCACAGAGGTAACGGCATGGATCCTAGGGTCTGCGCCGCGTCGCTTCGCTCCTTGCTTCGCCCTAGGATGACGAAGAATGGGTATGGCCGCTCTTTGCCGTTGGGCAAAGGGGAGCGCACCTAATGGACACCTTCCGCGACAAACTCATCCCCGTCACCTCGATCCTCGCTGGGGTGGTCGTGCTCTGGTATGTCTTCGCTGTCATCCTCAACGCGCCGTTCCAGCGCGATCTCGACCGTCGCGCCGGTGAGACCTCCACGTTCAGCGAACTCATCGGCAAGACGCTGTCGCAGCCGAAGCCGACATTGCCGGCGCCGCATCAGGTGGCGGTGAATTTCTTCGAGAACACCTTCCTGCGGCCTATCACCTCGAACCGCAGCCTGGTCTACAATGCCTGGGTGACGCTGTCGTCGACGCTGCTCGGCTTTGCCTTCGGCACCGCGCTCGGCATCATCATTGCGGTCGGCATTGTCCATGTGGCGACGCTCGACCGCAGCCTGATGCCGTGGATCATCGCCTCGCAGACCATTCCCATCCTGGCGGTGGCGCCGATGATCATCGTCGTGCTGGGGGCGATCGGCATCAGCGGCCTGATCCCGAAGGCGATGATCTCGACCTATCTGTCATTCTTCCCGGTGACTGTCGGCATGGTGAAGGGGCTGCGCTCACCCGAGATCATGCATCTCGACCTGATGCACACCTACAATGCCAGTCGTGCGCAAACCTTCTGGAGATTGCGTGTGCCGGCCTCGGTGCCGTTCCTGTTCACCTCGATGAAGGTGGCGGTGGCGGCAAGCCTGGTCGGCGCCATCGTCGGCGAATTGCCGACCGGTGCGGTCGCCGGCATCGGCGCCAAGCTTTTGGCGGGCGCCTATTACAGCCAGTCCATCGACATCTGGTCTGCGCTGGTTGCTGGGTCTGTGGTGGCGGCACTTCTGGTCATGGTTGTCGGCATTGCCGGGCGCCTCGTCGACCGCGCCATGGGCGGGAGGCCGGCATGAACTGGCTGAAACCCTCCTGGCAGGCGGTGTCGGCGATCGTGCTGTGCCTGATCGCGGTCGCGCTCGGCCCGATCGCCGCGCCGAAAGTGGATGCACTGGCGCAGCCCGCAGGGACGTTGATGTATCCCTATGTGGCGACGAACTGGCTGATCTTCGGCGTGCTGCTTCTCGCTGCTTTGATCTCGATGGCCAGAATACCGTCCGTCGTCGAAGCGGTTGTGCTTTTCATCGGCGCGCATCTGGCCGCCTGGCTGCTGATTGGCGGCATCACCGGCTTCGAGGGCCTGGCACGGGCGCCCTATTTCCTGCTGCTCACGGGTGCCTGGCTGCTTGGCTGGCGCTGCGTCGCCGTCCTGTCGGGCCTTCGCCCGATGGCAAGCTGGGCTCGCACCGCGCTGCGCCTGATCATCCCGGCCATCTTCGGCGCCTGGATACTGATCATCTGGGAAGCGGTGACGCGTGGCGCCGGCATTCCCTTCATCCTGTTGCCGCCGCCAAGCGCAATCGGCGCGCGCATCGCCGGTTCGCTGCCGGTGCTCGGCGCGGATGTCCGGCAGACCATCTTCAAGGCGGTGATCTTCGGCTATGTGGTGGGCAGCGGCGCCGGCTTCATCACCGCAATCCTCGCCGACCGTGTGCCGTTCCTGCGGCGCGGCCTCTTGCCTATCGGCAACATGGTCTCGGCGCTGCCGATCATTGGCGTCGCCCCGATCATGGTGATGTGGTTCGGCTTCGACTGGCAGTCCAAGGCGGCTGTTGTCATCATCATGACTTTCTTCCCGATGCTGGTGAACACGGTCGCCGGTCTGGCCGCCTCCGGCCATATGGAGCGCGACCTGATGCGCACCTATGCGTCGGGCTACTGGCCGACGCTGCTGAAGCTCAGGCTGCCGGCCGCTGCTCCCTTCATCTTCAACGCGCTGAAGATCAACTCGACGCTGGCGCTGATCGGCGCCATCGTCGCCGAGTTCTTCGGCACGCCCGTCGTCGGCATGGGCTTCCGCATCTCGACCGAGGTCGGGCGGATGAACATCGACATGGTCTGGGCCGAAATCGCAGTTGCAGCACTTGCGGGTTCGGTCTTTTATGGCGTGGTCGCTCTTGTCGAAAGAGCCGTCACGTTTTGGCATCCCTCTGTCCGTGGTGGATAGGGGCGGTGGGTTTAGGGCACTAACTTCAGAGGGTAAAAAAATGAAAAGACTGATTATTCCCGTTCTGGCCGGCGCGATGTCGCTCGCCGCGTTCCAGGCAATGGCCGCCGACAAGGTGACGTTGCAGCTGAAATGGGTCACGCAGGCTCAGTTTGCCGGCTACTATGTCGCCAAGGCAAAGGGTTTCTATGAGGCCGAAGGTCTCGACGTCGACATCAAGCCGGGCGGTCCCGATATCGCGCCCGAGCAGGTGATCGCCGGCGGCGGCGCCGATGTCATCGTCGACTGGATGGGCGGTGCGCTGGCCGCCCGCGAAAAGGGTGTGCCGCTGGTCAACATCGCCCAGCCGTTCAAGAAGGCAGGCATGGAGCTGGTCTGCCCGAAGGACGGCCCGATCAAGACCGAAGCCGACTTCAAGGGTCACACACTAGGCGTCTGGTTCTTCGGCAACGAGTATCCGTTCTACGCCTGGATGAACAAGCTCGGCCTCAAGACAGACGGCGGCCCGGACGGCGTCACCGTCTTGAAGCAGAGCTTCGACGTGCAGCCGCTGATCCAGAAGCAGGCGGATTGCATCTCGGTCATGACCTACAACGAGTACTGGCAGTTGATCGACGCCGGCTACAAGCCGGAACAGCTGACCGTGTTCAACTACTCGGCCATGGGCAACGACCTGCTTGAGGACGGGCTCTATGCGTCCGAAGACAAGCTCAAGGACCCGGCCTTCGAAGACAAGATGGTGCGTTTCGTGCGCGCCTCGATGAAGGGCTGGAAATACGCCATCGACAACAATGACGAAGCCGCTGGCATCGTCATGGACGGCGGCGGCCAGGACGAGAACCACCAGAAGCGCATGATGAGCGAAGTCGCCAAGCTGATCGACAATGCCGACGGCAAGCTCGACCCGGCGACCTACGAGCGCACCGCCAAGGCGTTGCTCGACCAGAAGATCATCACCAAGGAGCCGACCGGCGCCTACACCACCGCCATCACGGACAAGGCGGTCAAGTAAGCCTATTCGGTAACGTCTAGATATTTCAACACGGCGCCTCCGGCAGAAATGCTAGAGGCGCCGTTCCTTTATGGTGTTCATGACGAAGCTGGTCTCGATCGAGGCGACGCATTTCAGCCGCGCGATCTTTTCCTTGATGAAGCGCTCGTATTGTTCGAGGCTTCCCGTCACTACTTTCAGCACATAGTCGCGCGAACCGGTGACGAGGTGGCATTCCAGCACCTCGTCCCAGCCGCGGATCGCGTCCTCGAACATGACGATCTCGTCCTCGTTCTGGCGGCTGAGCCGGATGGTGGCGATGGCGACCATGCTCCAGCCGAAGGCTGAGGGATCGACCAGGGTGGTGTAGCCCCTGATGACGCCGGTCTCCTCCAACCGCCGCACCCGTCTCAGGCAGGGCGACGGCGACAGGCCGATCCGCTCGGCAAGCTCATTGTTGGTGATGCGGGCGTCGGCCTGCAGTTCGCGCAGGATCCTGCGGTCGAAATCATCGGCTATCTTCTGCTGCACTTTCCGTCTCTCCGGGCAATTTGTTGCGGGAATGCAGCCATGAGAGCCCAAAAATAGCAAGGACTGGCGGAACGGGATCGCATAAATTGCCGTTCACTATGTCACTCGAACAGGCAGGAAAGCTCATGACCGCGCCACGCCCGTCGAAAACCCATATCGGCAACCACAAGCTCCACCCGGAGACGCTGATGCTGAGCTATGGCTTCGATCCGCAACTTTCGGAGGGCGCGGTCAAGCCGCCGGTGTTCCTGACCTCGACCTTCGTGTTCAAGTCGGCGGAAGAAGGACGCGACTTCTTCGACTACACCTCCGGCCGCAAGGAGCCGCCGAGCGGCACGGCGTCGGGCCTGGTCTATTCGCGCTTCAACCATCCCAACAGCGAGATCGTCGAGGACCGGCTGGCGATCTATGAGGGGGCGGATGCCTGCATCCTGTTTTCATCCGGCATGTCGGCGATCGCCACCACGCTGCTCGCCTATATCAGGCCGGGCGACGTCATCCTTCATTCGCAGCCGCTTTACGGCGGCACCGAGACGCTGTTGACGCGCACGCTCTCCGGCTTCGGTATCGGCGCGGTCGGTTTCGTAGATGGCGTCGATGAGGCAGCGGTGCGCACGGCCTCCGACGCCGCCGTCGCGAAGGGCCGCGTGTCGGTCATCCTGATCGAAACGCCGTCAAACCCGACCAACAGCCTGGTCGATATCGCGCTGATGCGGAAGATCGCCGACGAGATCGGCGCTAGCCAAGGGTCGACGCCGATCGTCGTGTGCGACAACACGCTGCTCGGCCCGGTTTTCCAGCGGCCCATCGAACATGGCGCCGACGTGTCCGTCTATTCGCTGACCAAATATGTCGGCGGCCATTCCGATCTCATCGCGGGCGCCGCCATGGGCAGCAAGGCGGTCACCAAGCCGATCAAGGCGCTGCGCGGCGCGATCGGCACGCAGCTCGACCCGCATTCCTGCTGGATGCTTGGCCGCTCGCTGGAGACGCTGTCGATCCGCATGGAGCGGGCCAACGACAATGCGCGCCTGGTCGCCGAATTCCTGCGCGACCATGCCAAGGTCGAGAAGGTGCATTACCTTCCGTTCCTGGGCGAGGAAACGCCGGCTGGCCGCACCTACAGGGCGCAATGCACTGGTGCCGGCTCGACCTTCTCCTTCGATATCAAGGGCGGCGAGAAGGCGGCTTTCGCCTTTCTCAACAACCTGCAGATCTTCAAGCTGGCGGTGAGCCTGGGCGGAACGGAATCCTTGGCCAGCCACCCCGCGGCCATGACCCATTCGGGCATACCCTTCGAGGTGCGCGAACGCATCGGCGTGCTGGAGACCACGGTCAGGCTGTCGATCGGCGTGGAGCACCCGGATGATCTGATCGCCGACCTGACGCAGGCGCTGGCAGCCGTCTGACGCCGCCGGTATCGCGCGGTCCATTAGTCTGCACGTAAGTGTTACTCGCGCGCAGCCATTCGCTCTTATAAGCCTTGTGCCGATACATCCGCGCGCCGGGGAGCCGTGGCTGGATGTCATCAGCAAACGGAGATTCTCATGCGTATCCAATCCTTGGCGCCGATGCTTTCGGCACTGGCCATCTCGGTGTCCTTCCTTACGGCAGCGCCGGCCCTGGCGGAGACGGTGAAGCTGAAAGCGACGCTCGACGGCGCCCAGCAGAACCCGCCGGTGACCACGAAAGGCAAGGGCACCGCAGCTCTTACCTTCGACACGGCCACGAAGAAACTCAGCTGGAACGTCAAATATTCCGGGCTGAGCGGGCCGGCGACCGCCGGGCATATTCACGGCCCAGCCGCGATGGGTGAAAACGCCGGGGTGGCGATCCCGTTCAAGGGCAAGCTCAAGAGCCCGATCAAGGGATCGGCCGTGCTGACCGACGCGCAGGCCGCCGACCTGATGGGCGGCAAGGACTATGTCAACGTGCACACGGCAGCCAACAAGGACGGCGAAATCCGCGGACAGATCGAGACCGCCAAGTAGCGCAAGCCGCATGACAAAAAGGGGCGGGCGACCGCCTCTTTTTTTGTTTGGACTACGCCTTGTCGCGTATCTGCGTCATCGTCTTCGTCGGCGTGATCGCTTCGGGGTCGAGGCGGATTTCCACGATCGCCGGCTTGCCGCTGGCGCGGGCACGTTCGAAGGCGGGAGCGAAATCGGCGGTCTTGTCGACCGTTTCGCCATGGCCGCCATAGGCGCGGGCCAAGGCCGCGAAAACGGGGTTTTT
>NZ_RZPQ01001240.1:0-966 GCF_003999135.1 Mesorhizobium sp. M7A.F.Ca.CA.004.06.1.1
TTCTTGCCGCGCACGAGAAAGCCCGTCATCTGGGAAAAATGGATTTTACCGACGATGCCGCGATCGCCGAATGGGCGCATATTCCGGTCAAGATCGTTCCGGGCTCGCCGGACAATGTCAAACTCACCTGGGCACGGGATATTGCGATGGCGGACCAGCGGCTTTCCGGCGAACGCGTGCGCTTTCCCGACATCCGTACCGGCAATGGCTACGACGTCCACGCCTTCGAACCGGGAGACCATGTCACTTTGTGTGGCGTCGCCATAGCGCACGACAAGAAGCTGTCCGGCCATTCCGACGCCGATGTCGGTCTGCACGCCTTGACCGATGCGCTGCTGGCGACTTGCGGCGCAGGCGACATCGGCACGCATTTCCCGCCATCCGACCCGCAGTGGAAAGGCGCTGCGTCGCGCATATTCGTCGAGCATGCGGCGAAACTGGTCCGCGCGCGCGGCGGCCGCATCGCCAATGCCGACATCACGCTGATCTGCGAAGCGCCGCGCGTCGGCCCGCATCGCGAGGCCATGACCGCAGCCCTTTCGCAGATGCTGGCAATTACGCCGGATCGCATCTCGATCAAGGCCACAACCAATGAGAAGCTCGGCTTTGTCGGGCGCGAGGAAGGCATTGCGGCGATCGCCACCGCCAGCGTGGTGTTTCCCGGCGAGGTGCCGGAATGACCCACAACGAGCTGGCAAATGCCCTGCTGCAAGCCTGCCAGAGACGCGGCATCATGCTGGCAACGGCGGAAAGCTGCACCGGCGGCATGATCATCGCCGCGTTGACCGACATCGCCGGCTCGTCCGCCGTGATCGATCGCGGCTTCATCACCTATTCCAACGAAGCCAAGATGGACATGCTCGGCGTTTCCGCCGCCACGCTCGGGGCGCATGGCGCGGTTTCGCGCGAGACTGCGATTGAAATGGCGGCAGGCGCGCTTGCCCGTTCGCGCGCCTGCCGCCATTT
>NZ_RZPQ01001241.1:0-966 GCF_003999135.1 Mesorhizobium sp. M7A.F.Ca.CA.004.06.1.1
AGATGTAGGCACCGCGGTCGAAAACGACTTCCTTGACGCCGGCCTTGGTGGCGCGCTCGGCGATCAGCTTGCCGATCGCGGCGGCGGCGGCGGTGTCGGCGCCGGTCTTGAGCGAACCCTTGAGGTCCTTCTCGAGCGTCGAAGCGGCAGCGATGGTGTGGCCCTTGGCGTCGTCGATGACCTGCACGTAGATGTTCTTCGACGTGCGGTGGACCGACAGACGCGGACGCTCGCCGGCGACCTTCTTGATCTGACGACGGACGCGCTGCGCGCGGCGCTGCGTGGATTCCTTGGTACCCATGATGGTCTTCCTTGCCTTCAAAAAACGGGGGCCGCCATATGCGGTAGGCGAAAGCGCCTCCCGCGACCGCTCCCCGCGGCGTTACACTTTTTGGCTTGGCCTCAACTTCCCGAGGCCAGGCCCGCTACTTCTTCTTGCCTTCCTTGCGGACGATCTTCTCGCCGGCATAGCGGACGCCCTTGCCCTTGTAGGGCTCGGGACCGCGATACTCGCGGATCTCGGCCGCAACCTGGCCGACTTGCTGCTTGTCGATGCCGGCCACGGTGATTTCGGTCGGCTTCGGCACGGTAATGGTGATGCCGGCCGGCGTCTCATAGACGACGTCATGGCTGAAGCCAAGCGCCAGCTGCAGGTTCTTGCCCTGAAGTGCCGCGCGATAGCCGACGCCGGTGATCTCGAGCTTCTTCTCGAAACCGTCCTTGACGCCCTGCAGGATGTTGACGATCTGCGTGCGCGACATGCCCCACTTGGAGCGGGCGGTCTTGGTCTGGTCGCGCGGCTGGACAGCGATCTCGCTGCCTTCCATCTTGACCAGCACTTCGTCGTTCACCACGAACTTCAGCTCACCCTTGGGGCCCTTCGCCGTCACGGTCTGGCCGTTGACGGTCGCGGTCACGCCCTGCGGCAGCGAAACGGGTTTCTTTCCAATACGAGACATTTTGTTG
>NZ_RZPQ01001242.1:0-965 GCF_003999135.1 Mesorhizobium sp. M7A.F.Ca.CA.004.06.1.1
CTCCAACATTGGCGCCCGCGCCGGCATTGATGCCATTGCTGCCGCCGACCGAAGCGCCGAGACCGGCATTGACACCGCTCGAGCCGCCGACATTGGCACCGGCCCCGGCCTTTACACCACCGCTGCCGCCCACCGAGGCGCCCACTCCGGCGCTGATGCCGCCACTGCCGCCAACGGAAGCCCCGACGCCATTGACGCCGCCGCTACCACCCACCGAGGCACCAACGCCAAGGCCGATTCCCGCAGCATTGGCGGGCAGGGAAAGGGCTAAGATTACCGCACTACCCGCCAACATGTTGGCGACTGTCTTGATGGTGTGAGCCATAACACTCTCCTGTTGTCGTTGCGCTAAAGCAATTGGCGAGAGGCCGATTGCAAGATCAACTACGCGAGGTGGTGAATTTCAGTTTCAGAGAGAGAATACTCAACCTGAAGCGTGGTATACATCAACAAAATTTCTGAAATAAAATTATAATAAAGTTGGAATAATTTCTCTTTACACTAACAGTGCGTAAGGCCATTGATGATCGGACGTTACTCTGCTCGTCTTTACTGCGAGGCCGTACACCGCACCGGACAGGGCATGAGCCTCTCGCAAGATCAGCAAGACCGCCACGATGATTGCAAGTGGCCAGAGTCTGTCGGCGGATGCGGGAGCGAGAGAGTGCAAGCGTGATTGCAGGCCGAACGATTCTGCGCTGGCCGGCTTGTCAGACGATCCCATAGAACAGCCTGTAGTGGACGCGCTTCATATAGTCCCGGTATTCCGGCGTCGCGGCTAACAGCGCCTCTTCGCGCAGGATGCGATGAACCTGGAAGAAGGTGATCGCGGCGTAGACAGCAAGATTGTAGAAGGAAAAGGCCGACAGCAGGAACAGGACATGACCGGCAAGGTATCCGGCATAGATCGGGTGCCGCACCAGGCGGTAGGCACCGTCGGTCATCACGCCGCGATTGCCCGGCAG
>NZ_RZPQ01001243.1:0-965 GCF_003999135.1 Mesorhizobium sp. M7A.F.Ca.CA.004.06.1.1
GGCGGACAGCGCCGCACTGGTGGCGTTGGTGATCTTGGTGTTGCCGGTGAAATTGACGGTCGCGCTCGAACCGACAAGCACGATGCCGGTTTCAGATGCGGTCTGGACGGTCAGGTCGTCGACCGAGACCGTACCGGCCACTCCATCGAGGAAGAGGCCGGTTGCGACATTGCTGACCGTCACGCCCTGGACGGTCAGGCCATTTGTGCCCAGGCCGTGGATGCCGGCGGCGGCGCCCCCGGAAATATTGAAATCGAGCAATGTGTTGCCGTTGCCCAGCGTCACGACATCGCCGGCGCCGGAACTGGTCAGCGTTGCCGCGCCCGCGGAATCCGAGATGGATTCGTCATGATGGACGTTGGTGCCGGTGACATTCAACGGCACCCCGCCGAGCGAGAACGCGCGGCCGTTGCCGAACGACGCCAGTTCCTGCCCGTCGCTCAGCGAGAAGCCGGTGGCGTCGTCGATCGTCCCGCGGTTGACCAGGACAATGATGGCGTCGCTGGCGGTAATGCTGTCGGCATAATCGATCGAGGCGAGGTCGGTGATGGACGTGCCGCCGCCCGAAGCCCCGGCCGCGACGAAGATGTAATTGCGCAGATCGTAGAGTTGCGGGCCGGTAAACTGCGTCGTGCCGAAGGCGTAGTGGCCGCTGCCCTCATTGAGCCCGCGCGCATCGAGCGAGGCGGTGATGCCGGAGATGGAGCTGGAACCGCCGCCGAAGGTAAACTCGGCGTTGGCCGTGGCCCCCGGCGTTCCGGCAATGCCCAGCCGCACGCCGGTATCGACATTGGCGATGACGCCACCAGCGGTGATGGTGATCACCGCGCCGCCGACGCTCGGCGAGGTCAGGTCGATGCCGATCGAACCGGCGGCACCGGTACCGGTGATGTTGAGCGACTGCGCGGTGAAATTGGTTTTGCTGCCGGAGAAATCGACGCCGGTGCCGACACCCAGTCCGGAAA
>NZ_RZPQ01001244.1:0-959 GCF_003999135.1 Mesorhizobium sp. M7A.F.Ca.CA.004.06.1.1
CCGACCGACTGCGCCATGATGCCGTGCGACTGAATACCTTCGGTCTGGACGACGGCGCCGTTGATGACATCAACGGTCTTGCCGCCGCCACCGCCGGCGCCCTTACCACCGATCCCGATGCCGAGGCCCAGGTTCAGTCCTGCGGAACCGCCGCCCGTGCCGCCGCCACCGCCGATGGATTGCGCGACAATACCCGTCGAGCGATCGCCGATCGTATGGATCAAGCCGCCACCAATTGTGGCCCTGACCGTCTCGGCCTCGCCGGCCGCTCCGCCTTTGCCGCCGCTGCCGATGGTCGCAGCGATAGCGCCATTGAAGGAAAAGCCGCCATTGCCGCCGCCGCCGCCGATCGATTGAACGATCAGGCCAGCGGAGTCGGCGCCGTGGGTTGTGATATTCGTGGTGGTGGAGTTGTAGACGACCTTGCCCGCGGCGCCGCCGCCGGCGCCACTGCCGCCGATGCCGACGGTCAAGCCAAGGCCGACACCGATGACGCCGCCGCCATTGCCGCCGCCGCCGCCGATCGATTGCACGATGATACCGGCCGACCTTTCCTTGAAGGTCTCGACCGAACCATTATAGGTCGCATCGACCGCCTTGCCCGCGCCTGCCGCGCCGCCGCCACCACCGATGCCCAGATTGGCGATCGCGCCAAACGTGCCGACGAAGCCGCCATTGCCGCCACCGCCGCCGACCGACTGTACGACGAGGCCGATCGAGTCGGTGCCGCGCGTGATGATCGATTGCTGGCCGCCATTGGCGGTGCGGAAGAACACGTCGCCGCCATCGCCGCCGCCGCTGCCCTTGCCGCCGATTCCAACGCTCGCTCCGAAGAGGGCGCCTTCCACGACAAAGCCGCCATTGCCGCCGCCGCCGCCAAGCGATTGGACGACGATGCCTGCCGACCGGTCCTGCAGGGTTTCGACCGAGCCGCCGGTGGTGACGTCGACTTTCCTGGC
>NZ_RZPQ01001245.1:0-958 GCF_003999135.1 Mesorhizobium sp. M7A.F.Ca.CA.004.06.1.1
ATCGCCAAGCTCGAGGACTGGCTGGGATTGAAAGTCTTCGACCGTGGGGCGCGCGGCGTCTCGCTGACGATCGAGGGCAACCGGCTGCATCTGCGCACGGCGGAAGCCTTTGCGCTGATATCGACCCATTCCGACCGCTGGGTCGAGCCGCGTGGCACGGCGGTGGTGCGGCTGACCTCGATCCCCTCGGTCAGCGGGCTGTGGCTGATGCCTCGCATGGCGGCTCTGGAGAACAATCCCTCGAAGCTGCGCATCGTGCTCGATGTCGATATCCGCCAGGCCGACCTTGCCGATGAGGGCATCGATCTCTCCATCCGCTGTGGACGCGGCGGCATTCCGGGCCGCGTCTCGGTGCAGCTTTTCGAGGAACATGTCTTCCCCGTCGCGTCACCCGAGCTTGCCCGCGAGATCGGCCGCGGCGACCCTGCCCGGCTGCTCAAATATCCGCTGATCAACGATTCCGACGCGTCTGCCTGGCGCGCCTGGTTTGCCGCGCAAGGCATGGATTATCGCCCGCGCCCGCAGGACCGTCGCTTCGAGGACTACAATCTGGTGCTCGACGCCGCCGCCTATGGGCTTGGCATCGCGCTGGCACGCCCACCCCTGACCGGACATCAATTGCAATCGGGCCGCATCACCCCCGTCGATGAGCGCACCGCGCTCAATCCGGTGTCCTACTGGCTCGACCGGCCGATCGGCCGGCCGCGCGCCGCAGCCGCCGACCTCGCCCGCCGCATCGCGGCGGAGGCCGGGCTGGCGCCGGAAAAGATCGAGGCGTTCATCGAAGCCGAGCGATAGGCCTTCCGCCGGGCATATATCGAGAACCAGCCGATTCGAAGCTCAGCGAAGCAACAACAGAACGAACCCAAGGATCACGGTTCCCAGCAAACCGGCCACTATCGAAACAAAGCCGACCTTCACCAGCAAGTGCTCAGGGTTCGGCGCCGCACCATGGGAT
>NZ_RZPQ01001246.1:0-956 GCF_003999135.1 Mesorhizobium sp. M7A.F.Ca.CA.004.06.1.1
TGCCTATGCCGAAGACGAAGTCGGCTTCCAGCATCGTCGCATTGCCATAGCGGTGCGAGGTCTGCAGCCCGCACATGCCGGCCATCAGCCGGTGGTCGTCGGGGATAGCGCCCCAGCCCATCAAGGTCGGGATGACCGGCACGCCCGAAATCTCGGCGAATTCGATCAGCAGGTCCGACGCATCGGCGTTGATGATGCCGCCGCCGGCGACGATCAGCGGCTTTTCGGCCGCGTTGAGCATGGTCAACGCCTTTTCGGCCTGGGCGCGCGTCATCGCCGGCTTGAACGGCGTCAACGGCTCATAGGCATCGATGTCGAATTCGATTTCGGCCAGTTGCACATCGACAGGCAGGTCGATCAGCACCGGGCCCGGCCGCGACGAGCGCATCAGGTGAAACGCCTTCTGCAGCGCCATGGGGACGAGATAGGGCTCCATGACGGTGACCGCCCATTTGGCGACCGGCGCGGCAATGGCTGATATGTCGACGGCCTGGAAATCCTCCTTGTTCAGCCGCGCCCGCGGCGCCTGCCCGGTGATGCACAGGATCGGAATGGAATCCGCGGCAGCCGAATAGAGCCCTGTGATCATGTCGGTGCCGGCCGGACCCGAAGTGCCGATGCACAGGCCGATATTGCCTGCCTTGGCGCGGGTAAAACCTTCCGCCATGTGCGAGGCGCCCTCGACGTGACGGGCTAGCACGTGGCGGATCGTTCCCCTCGCCTTCAGCGCCGAATAGAACGGATTGATCGCCGCGCCCGGCACGCCGAAAGCGCAGGAAATGCCTTCCTTTTCAAGAACGAGAACCGCGGCATCGACAGCGCGCATCCTGGCCATTTTCCAGCCCTCCACGGGGTTTGTCATTGTTGGATTGGCCAAGGATGTCAGCACGCCGGGTATTTTTCAATTTTTTCAGAATATTTTTTCATTTCTAGAAAACGGCATTATCATTCTGATG
>NZ_RZPQ01001247.1:0-952 GCF_003999135.1 Mesorhizobium sp. M7A.F.Ca.CA.004.06.1.1
CGCAAATGCCGGCGATATCGCCAACCGCTTCGCGTGCCGCAAACAAGGCCTGGATCGGCCCGACGCTTTCGCGGCCCGCTTCATCGGGGCCGACAGTCAGCGGCAGCGCCAGCAGCACCAGCGAAAACCAGAAAGCCATTCTTATGAGGAAGACCATGCCCTTGCCCTCTCGTCGTGACCGGATCATGCATCCATATGGCATGACCTCTTTTGTAGGCAGGATCTTGGCACACAGGCGCAAAGGACGGCTTGCGGGCAAAGAGAGAATTTTCCTCAAATTTTAGGCAAATTCGAAACGAAGCGTTCTGCGATCCATTTGTCTCAATTGCCAGTGATTTTCCTTAACAACAAATAACCATACATCCCCATGATTTTCCTGTATTTTTCTTGGAATGTGGAAGTCCGGGTGCCGTGTGCGCCTGTCCGATAGGTGCCGTCGCCGGATAACTCTCCGTTTACTATGGCTGCATTTGCCCGTGCTTTCGGCGGCCGGCATCCCGATATTTGCCGCAGGCCAGGGCCTTGGTCGGCCCTGCCTTATCCATTCCTTAAACGCTGGATGCGAGTTTCAAAGCCAACCAGAACCATCTGCAAAGCAGAGCTGTCCACGACAAGTGCGAGTGCGTTGAGTTGAGTTCAATCAAGGCCAGATACGTTGAATTGCCTGGCGCGATTTCTGCCGGTTGCGAACGTATGGTCCATCCGTCCATCCTTGGGCGGAGCGACCGCGAGCGCCAGCGCCGTTTCATCGGCGTCATGCTCGCCGCTCCTTTCTTTGCCGCCGGCGCCGCGGTCACCCTGGTCACTTCAGGCATGGGCGTTGCCGTCACCATGGCCGCCATCTTCGCCGCCTTTGGCCTGTGCTGGTTCGTCGCCTTACTGGTGGCGGCGACCGGCAAGATGGCGGCCATGGTGACGGCAACGCCCATGCCTGAAGTGACCAGGGTGACCG
>NZ_RZPQ01001248.1:0-947 GCF_003999135.1 Mesorhizobium sp. M7A.F.Ca.CA.004.06.1.1
CTGTTATAGGCGATGCCGCCGCCGGTGCCGCCCATGGTGAAGGACGGGCGGATGATGGCCGGCAGGCCGACATGGTCGAGCGCCTGTGCGGCGATCGCCATGCCATGGCTGATGTAGCGCTGCTTGCGGTCGCCTTCGCCGAGGTTCCAGCGGGTCTCCAGCGCGTCGAGCGCGGCATCGAGATCGGCAGGCGCCTCGGCCTTGACGGCGGCGCGCTCGGCCTCATGCGTCTTGCGGTCGGTGTTCTTGACGTCGGTGGCGTTGGCCAGCATCGACTTCGGCGTTTCCAAGCCGATCTTCTTCATCGCCTCGCGAAACAGCGCGCGGTCCTCGGCCTTGTCGATGGCCGTGGCGTCGGCGCCGATCATCTCGACATTGTAGCGCTCGAGCACACCCATGCGGCGCAGCGACAGAGCGGTGTTGAGCGCGGTCTGGCCGCCCATGGTCGGCAGCAGCGCGTCGGGCCGCTCCTTGGCGATGATCTTGGCGACCACTTCGGGCGTGATCGGCTCGATATAGGTGGCGTCGGCCAGTTCCGGGTCGGTCATGATGGTGGCTGGGTTGGAATTGACCAGGATGACGCGGAAGCCTTCCTCCTTCAGCGCCTTGCAGGCCTGGGTTCCGGAATAGTCGAACTCGCAGGCCTGGCCGATGACGATGGGGCCGGCCCCGATGATCAGGATCGACTTGATGTCAGTGCGTCTTGGCATGTCAAAGGTCCGTTCGGCGGGCGGCTTGCACAAAAAACCGGGACGGGAAGACCCGGCCGGTTGTGCTCGCGATTCTGGTATCAGGCTAGGAGGGCCTTATAGGGAAGAGTTTTAACTGATGTAACCCCGAAAATGAGGGTTGTTGTGGGCGGCGCCAGCCGAGAAGCGCCTTGTTCCGGCGCGCCCCCCTTTACCCTGCCAGGCATCTCCCCCTCAAGGGGCAGGGCTATCGCATAT
>NZ_RZPQ01001249.1:0-945 GCF_003999135.1 Mesorhizobium sp. M7A.F.Ca.CA.004.06.1.1
GACGAATAGTTAGACGGGACGGGCGGAAAAAACACCGGTCCGGGTGCGGTGTTGGCATCTTTTGCAATCAGGCGCGGCGATATGGGCGATTTTTGGGTGTTTGGCTATGGCTCGCTGATCTGGCGGCCGGGATTCGCGCATGTCGAAACCCAGCGTGCCCGCCTGCATGGTTACCGGCGCTCGCTCTGCGTCTATTCCTTCGTGCATCGCGGCACGCGCGAGCGGCCGGGGCTGGTGCTCGGCCTCGACCGTGGCGGGTCCTGCGTCGGCCTCGCATTCCGCGTCCCCGGCGACTTGCGCGACGAGGTCATGGCCTATCTTCGCGAGCGCGAACTGGTCACCAATGTCTATCTGGAGCGCATGCTCAAGATTCGCCTCGACGGGGGCGGTACGGTCGACGCGGTGGTCTACATTGTCGACCGCCAGCACGAGCAATATGCCGGAGCGCTCGACGCGGCGGATGCAGCGGCCGTGGTGCGCGGCGCGGTCGGCCAGTCCGGCAACAACGAGGACTATGTGCTGAGCACGCTTGAGCATCTCGAGGCACTGGGCATAAGCGACCACTGGCTGGAGGATGTCGCCAGCCAGGTCGCGCCTTTGTGAAGCTGGCTCTGCGGAAAAAGGCGGCCAGGCCTTTGACCTCGTTCAGGCAAGACCTAGGTTAGGCTCCGACCCTCAGCCCGCGGGCGCCATTTGCCCGCCCCAATCATCCCGGAGATCCGCCTTGCAGAAACGTCGTCTCGGTCGCACCGACCTTACCATCGCGCCGCTGGTTCTGGGCGGCAATGTCTTCGGCTGGACCGCCGACGAGAAAACCTCGTTCGACCTGCTCGACCGCTTCGTCGGCGCCGGCCTCAACGCCATCGATACGGCGGATGCCTATTCGCGCTCGGCTCCCGGCCACAAAGGCGGTGAATCGGAAACCATCATCGGCAAATGGATGAA
>NZ_RZPQ01000124.1:0-10688 GCF_003999135.1 Mesorhizobium sp. M7A.F.Ca.CA.004.06.1.1
GGCATTGACAATAAAGCGCGCCGGCAGCCTGTCGAAGACGACCAGCATGCGCTCGATCAGGCCGACATCCATGGCGCCGAGGCTGCCGAAGCTGACATAGACTAGCGGCCCCTTGTTGCGCGGAAACACCGGCACTTCGAACGGCCCTTCCGAGCGCACGCAGCCTTCGAGATAGACGAAGCGCGTGGGATCGAGCGGCTCGGCGCGCTCACGACGCACGATCGAAGGCGTCAGCAGCAAATTGAGGTCGGGCGACGCCTCGAGGAACAGGCCCTTCGGCAGCGACGCCAGGCCGGCATCCATGCGAAAGCGATTGAAGCGGTCATGTGCGGGCGCGCAAGCCGCCAGATACCTTGCCTCGAACGCCGCGCGTTGCGGGTCATCCGCACCAAGCCCCGACAGGTAGGGCGGCACATTGGTGTCCGGCAGCTCGGTCTCGGCGCAGGAGACGACACGCACCCAGGGACAGCCGGCGGCTGATATCGCCGGGAACATGATGACATTGTCGAGCACCACCGCGTCCGGCTTCAGCCGCGCCAGCAATTGGCGCAGCGGCGCCTCGGCATTGACCGCAGTGTCGACGATGGCCTGCCAGGTCGGCGCGACATAGGTTTCCAGCTGGTCGATCGGGCTCAGCCGGAAATGCGGCAGGTGCCGGCGCACGAAGGCCTGCCAATAGCTCTGGCGTTCGCTGTCGCTCAGCGGCTCGTCGGTCGGCAGCTGGTATTCCTGGAAACCATAGTCGGCAAAGACGCCGGAAAAGCCGGCATGGCAAATGAAGACGGGCCGGGCTCCCTTGGCACGCAATGCCTGCGCGATGCCGACGCAATTCAACGCCGCGCCGAAACTGGCTTCGGGAAACAGCGCGATGGTCGGGCTGGCTTTACGCGTCAATTATTCCTCGTCATTCCGGCCGGCTGATCATGCCGAACAGGGCGGGCGCCCCGCGACTGGCCGCCTGCGGTCGCTGGTTGCGGGAAAGCCGCAGGTGGATACGAAGCAGATCGGCCGCCACCTCATACTGCAGGCTTTCAAGATGGTCGAGTATAACAAGGTGTTCGCGCAGCGATTGCCGCAGGCGGAAGACGTTGACGCCGGCATAGATGCCCGGCAGCCGGCGCAGCCTGAGATGATCGGCCAGCGCATCAGCAACGAAGCGGTTGGCGCAGCCCTCAGCGAGCATGCCGTGAAAATCGATGTCCAGCCGCTGGAACTCGCGTGTATCGAATGCGGCGTCCGGCAGCGCCACCAGCGCTTCCATAGCCTGGCGCAACGTCGCCGCCCGCGCGCCGTCCAGCCGGAAGCCCGGCGTCAGGATGGCCGCGGGTTCCAGCAGCAAGCGGAACTCATAGCTGTCGCCTTGCGCCTCTGGATCGTCGGGCGTGCGCCGAAACAGCCAGGACTGGCCAGGCGCTCGGTCCAACAAATTCTCTTCGGTCAGTTTGTTAAGTGCTTTTAGTACCGTCTTGCGCTCGGCACTGTAGCGCCGTATCAGCCCCGCGACGGTCACCGTCTGGTCCAGCCGACGCGCCGACCGGTCGCGCAGGATCGCCTCGGCCAACTCGTCCTCCTCGGCGGCGGGCAGTTCCGTGGCGACTGAAGCCTGCGCGGTGAGGTCGATGGCCAGGTGATAACCGGAATCTGCCTCCCAGCGCACGACACCCCGTTCAGCGAGCAGGCCGAGAGCCGCCCGCACCGGCGTGCGCGAGACATTGCACAACGAAGCGATCTGCTGCTCCGGCAAGCGTGCGCCGGGCTCAAAACCGCGCTGCCGCGCCACATCCAGGATGCGCTGCGCCAGATCGAGGTGGTTGGTGCGAGGTCGTCGGGCTGCGGCTTGCATGACTGGTCTCGTGGAAAACGACATGACCGCATTGATCTGACCGATCGCCCGCACGGACGCAATCGGCCAGATTCCACGATCGCTTAGCAAATTATGGATTGACGTACTTTTTTCTGCAATAGTACTGTCAGGGCAATCGGCGAGAAAAAGACCGAGGGAACGGGATCGAGGCAGCGGCAAGGGTCGCAGGCGTTGGTCCGGCGAATGCAATTCGACGATCAACCGAAATGGGAGTCTGTCATGACCGCTACCAGCCTGCGGCGCCGTGCGCTGAAAACATCTTCGATCGCACTTGGCCTGGCCTTGGCGCTGTCCGCGCCGGCGACGGCTGCCGACCTCGTCATTTCCAACTGGGACGGCTACATGGCGCCTGACGCCATGGCCGCCTTCAAGACCGCCACCGGCGTGTCGGGCGAAGTGGTGGTGCACGCCACCAATGAAGAGATCATGGGCAAGCTCATCGCCGCCGGCGGCAAGGGCTATGACGTGGTCTTCGTTTCTTCGCCCTTCGCCGAGGTGCTGAACAAGCTCGGCCTGACCGAGCCGATCGACCACGCCAAGATCCCGAACCTCACCAATCTCTATCCCGAGGCAACCAAGCTGCCGCACGATGCCGGCAATGCATTCTCGGTGCCCTACACCTGGGGCACGACCGGCCTCTGCTACCGTTCGGACCTGATGAAGGTTGCGCCCACCAGCTGGAGCGACCTGCTCGCGCCATCCGACGAATTGAAGGGCAAGACCACCATGCTGGCGACCGACCGCTGGCTGCTGGCTGCTGGCCAGCTCGACAAGGGCTATTCGGTCAACGAAACCGACCCGGCCAAGATGGCTGAGGTCAAGGATCTGCTGATCTCGGCCAAGAAGACCCTGCTCGCCTATGACGACACCACCTTCTATTCCAAGCTGGTGTCCGGCGAGGCGCTGATGGTGCAGGCATGGGACGGCTGGTGCAATTACGGCATCGCCGAAAAGCCAGAGATCAAATACGTCATTCCCAAGGAAGGCTCCGACCTCTGGGTTGACACGATGGTGGTGATGAAGGCCTCCGCCAACAAGGATGCCGCCTTCCAGTTCATCAACTTCATGCTCGACGCCAAGAACCACGCCTGGGCGGCGCAGAACATCGACTACAAGGTGCCGAACAAGCCAGCCATGGAAAGCCTGCCGGCCGATTTCCTGGCCAAATTCCCCAACATGGCGATGCCGGTGGCCGATCTCGTCAAGTTCGAGCAGTTGCGTGACGTCGGCGACGCCCAGCGCGACTATTCGAAGATCGTCAGCGAGATCAAGGCGGCGCAGTAGGGACTGTTCCAACAGCATCTTGGAATTAAGCTTGCGTTCCATGTCGCCCCCCTCTGGCCTGCCGGCCATCTCCCCCTCAAGGGGGGAGATTGGCTGTGGCGTCGCTTTCGCCAATCTTCGATATCTGGATGTAAGCGAGAGGTTCGAGCTGCTGATCTCCCCCCTTGAGGGGGAGATGGCCGGCAGGCCAGAGGGGGGCGCTCCTCCGTGAAATACACCCCCTCCCGCTCCTCCCTCCTGATGGCCCCGGCGCTGGCATGGCTCGCCGCCTTGATAGTGGTGCCGTGCGCGCTGGTGCTGGCGCTCGCCTTCTTCCGGCGCGGCATCTATGGCGGCATCGAATACACCTTCACGCTGGAGAATTTCGGCCTGGTCTTCGACCCGCTCTATGCCGGCATCTTCCTCAATTCGGCGCGCATCGCCGGCACCGCCACCCTGATCGCGGTGGTGATCGGCTATGCCGCCGCCTACGCCATCGCAGCCGCCCCGCGCCGGTGGCAGCCGGTGTTCCTGTTCTTCGCCGTGCTGCCGTTCTGGTCCAATTACCTCATCCGCACCTATGCGTGGATCGTGCTGCTCAACCGCGAAGGCCTGATCACGCAGTTGTTGCGCTGGTTCGGCTACACCGGCGAGCCACCATCGATGCTCTATACGGAAGGCGCGGTCATCGCCGGCCTCGTCTACAACTATTTGCCCTTCGTCATCCTCGCCTGCTACGCGCCACTGTCGCGCCTCAACCCGGAACTCGCCGAGGCCTCGCGTGACCTCGGCGCCTCCGCCGCCACCACATTCCGCCGTGTCATCCTGCCGCTGACCGTGCCGGGCATTGCCGCCGGCGCAGTGTTTGTCTTCGTGCTGTCGATCGGCAATTTCGTCACGCCCGCGCTGCTCGGCGGCGGCCGCTTCCAGATGATCGGCAACCTCGTCTACGACCAGTTCCTGACCGCCAACGACTGGCCGTTCGGCGCCGCGCTCGCGATGGCGCTGATCGCCATCATGCTTCTGGTGCTGATGGCGCAGGCGCTGGCCGCCAATCGCGCCTCGGGCCACGCCGCGCAAGCCGGCGGAGGCACCGATGGCTGAGCGCTCCCCCGCCACGCGGCGCACGCTCTGGCTCGTGCTGAGCCTGGTCTTCGCTTTCCTCTACATCCCGATCGCCGTGCTGGTGGCGCTGTCTTTCAACGAAGGTGGGCTGCCGACCGCATGGTCGGGATTCTCGCTGAAATGGTATGCCTCGCTGGCCTCGAACAGCGCCATCCTGTCCGCTGCGCTCAACACGCTGATCGTGGCGCTGGTGTCGACCGCAATCGCAACATTGCTCGGCACGCTGCTGGCGATCGGCATCGAGATGCGCCGGCAGTACGGCAAGGGCCTCGAAGCGCTGATCTTCGCGCCGATGATCATTCCCGACATCGTGCTGGCGATCGCGCTGCTGTCGTTGTTCTCCATGCTCAACCTGACCATGGGCCTGCACACGATCATCCTCGCCCATGTCGTCTTCAATCTCGCCTTCGTCTGCTCGGTGGTGCGCGCAAGGCTGAAGAGCTTCGACTGGTCGATCGTCGAGGCCTCCGCTGATCTCGGCGCCTCCGCGCTCACCACGTTCAGGCGGGTGACATTGCCGGTCATCGCGCCGGCGGTGATCGCCGGCGCGCTGCTCGCCTTCACGCTCTCGGTCGACGAGTTCATCATCGCCTTCTTCACCGCCGGCGCCGGCCGCGCATCGACGACGCTGCCGATGCAGATCTACGCCATGATCCGCTTCGGCATCACGCCGGAGATCAACGCGCTGGCGACCATAGTCATGGCGGTCTCGATCACCGCGCTGACCCTGTCGCAGCGGCTCAACCGTGGGATCATAGGCCAATGAGCGAACCCCGCACGCTTCTGGCCATCGATCATGTGTCGAAAAATTTCGGCCGGGTGACCGCCGTCGACGGCATCTCGCTCGACATCCGCGAGAATGAGTTCTTCGCGCTGCTCGGCCCGTCGGGCTGCGGCAAGACCACGCTGCTGCGCATGCTGGCAGGCTTCGAGACGCCCAATGAGGGGCGCATCCTGCTCGACGGCCGCGACATTGCCAAAACCCCGCCCAACAAGCGGCCGGTCAATCTGATGTTCCAGTCCTACGCGCTGTTTCCGCATATGAGCGTCCGCGCCAACGTCTCCTACGGCTTGGAGATGGAGCGCTTGCCGGCGTCGGAAATCCGCTCCCGCGTCGACGCCATCCTGGCGACAACCGAGCTGGTCCCCTTCACCGACCGCAAGCCGGAGCAACTGTCGGGCGGCCAGAAGCAGCGCGTCGCGCTCGCCCGCGCGCTGGTCAAGCGGCCGCGCCTGCTGCTGCTCGACGAGCCGCTTGGCGCGCTCGACAAGAAACTGCGCGGCGCCATGCAGCTGGAACTGAAGCGCCTGCAGCACGAGGTCGGCATTACCTTCGTCATCGTCACCCACGACCAGGAGGAGTCGCTTGTGATGGCCGACCGCATGGCGGTGCTCAAAGACGGCAGACTGCTGCAATGCGACACGCCGCACGCGATCTACGAGCATCCGGCCGACCGTTTCGTCGCCGACTTCATCGGCGTGATGAATTTTGTGCCCGGTAAAGCCGCCACCGACGGTGTAGTGGCTGCCAACGGAGCGCGTATCGCCGGCAAAGTGCCCGCCACACTCACAGCCGGTGCATCTGCTGTCGCGTCGGTGCGGCCCGAGCGCATCCGGCTGTTCCCATCGGTGGAGACCGCCAACCGCACCACCGGCACGGTCGAGGCGCTGGCCTATCAGGGGCTCGACCTACAGCTGCATGTCCGCACACCTCTGTCCCCAAAGCCGTTCCTGGTGCGCGTCACCGCTGATGCCGCCGACCGCCGGCCGGTCGCGTCGGGAGATCAGGTCGAACTCGGCTGGGACGCCGCCGATGTCAGAGTTTTCGCAGAATAAAGGAGAAGCCTGATGGCGCAGAAGACGATCGCGTTTTTTCCAGAAGCGGCCTACGGCCCGGCGCTCAATTCCGTCGGCATCGCCCAGGCGGTCGAGGCGCGCGGCCACAAAGCCGTTTTCCTGTCCGACCCCGGCTTTGTCGATGTCTACAAGGGCTACGGTTTCGAGGCGCATCCGGTGAACCTGTCGGAGCCGATGCCGCCCGAGCAGATGGCGAAATTCTGGGAGGATTTCATCAACGGCCACATCCCGAACTTCCGCAAATCGCCTTACGATCAGGTCGACAATTACGTCAAGGATTGCTGGACGGCGATCGTCGACAGCGCCAAATGGGCGCAGAAGGATCTGCCGCGCGTTCTCTCAGCCATCAAGCCGGATGTGATCTGCGTCGACAACGTCATCCTGTTTCCGGCCATCAAGCAGTTCGGCAAACCCTGGGTGCGCGTCATCTCCTGCTCGGAAAACGAGATCGACGACGAGGACATCCCGCCCCATCTCTCCGGCTGCGGCGAGAACGACCACGCCGGTCACCAGCGCTACCGCGATCATTTCAACGCGGTGATCAAGCCGATCCATGACGACTTCAACGCCTTCCTCGCCGCCAACAACGAGGCGCCTTATCCGATCGGCCAGTTCTTCGAGGCCTCGCCCTATTTGAACCTGCTGCTCTATCCCGAAGCGGCAAAGTTCAAGCGCCGCCACCCGCTCGACCCGGCAAAGTTCCAGTATCTGGAAGGCTGCGTGCGGCAGGAGAAACCCTACACGGTGCCGACATTCGCCAAAAACAATGACGGGCCGCTGCTCTATGTCTCCTTCGGCAGCCTCGGCGCCGGCGATGTCGACCTGTTGAAGCGCATTATCGCGACGCTGGGCAAGACGCGCTACCGGGCTCTGGTCAATGTCGGCGGCTACAAGGACCAGTACACGGACGTGCCCGCCAACGTGATCGTCGAGAGCTGGTTCCCGCAGCCTTCGGTTATCCCGCAGGTCGATGCGGTGATCCACCATGGCGGCAACAACTCCTTCACCGAGTGCCTCTATTTCGGCAAGCCGGCGATCATCATGCCCTATGTCTGGGACGGCCACGACAACGCCACCCGCGTAGAGGAAACCGGCCACGGCTTCGGCATGCCGCGCTACGACTGGACCGATGCCGAGCTGATTGCCAAGATCGAAACCTGCCTGACCGACCCGGCGATGAAAGCCAAGCTGGCGAAGACATCGGCGCAGATGCGCGCGCAGAATGGGCCGGAGAAAGCAGCCGGGTTGCTGGAGACGCTGCTATGACCTCCTCCGCTCCCCACCTCCACCAGGCCTCCACCCGCGCCGATCTCGTCGACTGGGGCGCCCAGCCGGATGCGTTGGACGGTGCCTCCCACTCGACCGGCAAACTCGTGCACAAAGGCCCGAACAACCAGCCGGAATCCGGCATCTGGGTGTGCACGCCAGGCCGCTGGCGCCTGAGCATCCCGCGCGATGAATTGTGCCATTTCGTCGCCGGCCGCGCGACCTACCGGTCCGATGTCGGTGAGCTGATAGAAATCTCCGCCGGGACCGTGGTCATGTTCCCTGCCGGCTGGACGGGTGAATGCACCGTGCATGAGACCATGCGCAACGTCTACATGCTGGCCTGACCACGGAGCTTGACGACATGCCGACACCGTACTGGCCGAAGGCCTCGAGCGTGGAACTGGAGGACTGGGGCGCGGGCAGCAACACGCTCGCCGGTTCGCCGCGCGCCTCGGGCAGGGTCCTGTCCCGGAACCCGGACGGATCGAGCGAATGCGGCCTGTGGTCATGCACGCCGGGTACGCGCAAGGTCACCTTTGGCGCCGACGAGTTCTGCCATTTCCTCTCAGGCCGTGGCAGCTATGTCCATGACGACGGCGAAGAGATCCCGGTCGAGGCCGGCACGCTGGTGTTCTTCCCCGCCGGCTGGACCGGCATCTCCATCATCAGGCAAACGCTGACCAAGGCCTTCATGTGCCGCTGAGCACTCTTTTCAAGGAAATCGACATGACCACACCCATCATGAAATCCCCGCTCACCATTACCGACCTCGTCGACTGGGGCGTCATCCCGACCATGATCGAGGGGCAATCCCACACCTCGGGCAAGCTGCTGTACAAGGGGCCGGAAGGCCGCTCCGAATGCGGGCTTTGGGTCTGCACACCAGGCAAATGGCACTGCCATGTCACCCGCGACGAGTTCTGCCACTTCCTCGAAGGACGCTGCACCTACGTCCACGAATCCGGCGAGGTCATCGAGATCGAACCGGACACCGCAGCTTTCTTCCCGCAGGACTGGAAGGGCGTCTGCACCGTCCATGAGACGATCAAGAAGGTCTACATGATCCGCTGAGCGGATCCGAGAGGATGTCCATGGATTTCTCCCCTGACCGGCCGACCTTCTTCGTCAACCCGGACTACCAGCCGATGGCAGGCACGGCAAAGCCGGTGATCGATCCGGCGACGATCGAAACAGTCGGCGCCATCGCTGCAGCCAGCGATAGCGAGATCGATGCCGTGCTCACCACCGCGACCAGGGCGCAGGCCGCCTGGAAAAAGCTCGACGCCAAGAGCCGCGCCAAGCACCTGCATGCCGTCGCCAACGCCATCGAGGTGGCCAACTTCACCCGCTGCGCCGAGCTGATGGTGCGCGAGATGGGCAAGCCCTACCCCGAAGCGATCGGCGAGATCGCCAACTGCGCGCCGATCTTCCGCTACTACGCCGAGATGGCGCGCGACGATGCCGGCAAGATCGCCGGCACGACGCAGGCCGGTTCGTTCCAGTATGCGCGCTACGAGCCCTATGGCGTATCCGTCCACATCATGCCCTACAACTTCCCGATCCTGCTGATGTGCTGGACGGTCGCCGCATCGCTCGCCGCCGGCAATGCCTGCGTCATCAAGCCGGCCGAGGCGACGACGCTGTCGACGCTGGACTACATGACCGTGTTCCGCTCGCTGCCGGAAGGGCTGGTCTCCTGCCTGCCTGGTGGAGCGGCCACGGCGCAGGCGCTGATCGCCTCCGAACGCACCCATGCGGTTGCCTTCACCGGCTCGGTCGCCGCCGGCAAGGCGGTGGCGGTGGCCTGCGCCGAACGCATGAAACCTTGCGTCATCGAGGCCGGCGGCAGCGATCCGCTGATCATAAGCGAGCATGCCCCGCTTGAGATCGCGGCGGCCGGCAGCGTCACCGCGGCCTTCCATCTCACCGGCCAGGTCTGCACCTCCGCCGAGCGTTTCTTCGTCGTCGATGCCGTTCATGACCGCTTCGTCGCGCTGTTCGCCGAAAGGACCCGGGCGCTGCGCATCGGCAACGGCATGGACAAGACCGAGATCGGCCCGCTGGTCAGCGAGGCCGCTCGCACCAAGGTCATGCGGCTGGTCGACGATGCCATCGCCCACGGCGCCGAGGCGGTCACCGGCGGACGCATCCCTCCGGCACACAACACGGGCTGGTTCTACGAGCCGACGATCCTGACCGGCGTCACCCCGGACATGGCAATCGTGCGCGAAGAATGCTTTGGACCGGTCGCCGCCATCTGCCGGGTCAGGGATTTCGACGAGGCGATCCGGCTTGCCAATGACAGCCCGTTCGGGCTCGGCGCCTCTGTCTTCACCACCGATCTGGCCGAAGCCCACGAGGCGGCTGAACGGCTCGAAGCCGGAATGGTCTGGGTCAACAACCCGCTGATCGACAATGATGCCCTGCCCTTCGGCGGCTGGAAGGCCTCGGGCCTCGGCCGCGAGCTCGGACGCCAGGGGCTCGACGCCTTCCGCCGCTCCAAAATGGTGATCATCGACCACAAGCCTGCAATCCAGGAATGGTGGTATCCGTACCCCGACAGCTGGTTCCGCGAGACCGGTGGCCGCAAGCACGTCTGAGTGTTTCGAACCTCGCCAGCTCCGGATAGCCAGCTCGGTGGCTATCCTGGGATAGCCAGTCCATGGCCGGGAAAAAGCGATGCCGCCGGGCGAAACCCGGCGGCATCTTTCTTCGATTGGCTACTGCCGTTTCAACGGCAAGTCGTTACGGCGTCGTTTCTGCTTCCATCGCGGCGGCCGTCTGGTCGATCTTGTCGGCAAGGACGCCCTGAGCCCAGGACGTGACCGCAGCGTCGACCGGCTTGTTGGCCATATCCGCCAGTGCCGCGTCGAGCGATGCATCATCGGTGCCGACCTCTGCCGCGGCAGCCGCCTCATTGGCGGCGGTGACCTCTGCCTCCTGGGCAGTGATTTCGGCCTCCAGATCCGTTATCCTCCCAGGCAAGGCCGCCTGATCTTCGGGCGTCATGGCCGCAATCTGCTCGGGCGTCAGCGACGTCAGCGCGGTCAACTGAGAATTCAGCGCATCCAGCTTCTCCTGGGCCGCTTCAGCGGCGGCCTGAGCAACCTTGGCTTTGGCGGACTGCGTCACGAAGGCCTGGATGGCAGCGAACTTCTTGCTCTTCGAGTTCATATAGGCGTTGATGTTGCGCTGAAGCGAGTTCAGCCGACCGAGCTTGGCGTGGATGTTCTTCTCCTTGGGAACCGACGAGACCTTTGTGGTCTTGTCGACCGTGGTGTCGTCCGTTTTGGCCTTTGCCACCTGCCCC
>NZ_RZPQ01001250.1:0-943 GCF_003999135.1 Mesorhizobium sp. M7A.F.Ca.CA.004.06.1.1
GATCTGGCGTGGTCGTCGCAGGAACAGCGGCGCGCCGACCCGTTCCTCCAGCACCTTGATCTGATAGCTGACCGCCGCTTGCGTCATGGCAAGTTCACTGGCGGCCTTGGTGAAGGAAAGATGCCGCGCCACCGCTTCGAACACCCGGATCGCCTGCAGCGGCGGAAGCTGTGCAACCTGCCGAGAGCTGAGGTCCGGCATAAAGCCTCCTTATGGGTCCTTATCGACGTTCGATTGGCAAAGACTGCCGTCAAGACCGACATTCCTAGTCAACCCGTCATTCGGGTTCAGGATAGCGAAGGTTGACGATCATGACCATGGCGCAGCAAAAATGCACTCCCGCACCGGATCACCGCTGGTTTTCGTGGCTGACGGATGGATTCGGCTGGTTCGCGGCCAAAAGACGAGCACATCTCGACATCAGGGACCTGTCGCCGCATCTGCAGCGCGATCTCGGTTTTCTCGATGGCAATGACCCTTTCGGGCGGCACAGCTAGCGCGGTTGGTTTTATCGCAAATCAGTTGTGGTTCCGGTCAGATGTTGGCCAGCAGGGCGGCGGCGGTCCGTTCATCGGTGATGAGGCCGTTGAGCAGCCGCCGGTTCGCGGCCGCCAGGATGCCTGGCAGCTTTCGTTCGCCCATGGCCAGTGCGATGACCAGTGATTTCTCGCGTGACGGAAGCGACGCCGACGACACCCGGTCGTTGGTGATGCCCTCGATCATGCGGCCCTCCCTATCGAACACCCAGCCGACGATCTCGGCGATGCCGCCGGCCTTCTGCAGCGCCTTCAATTCGCTCTCCGAAATGAAGCCGTCTTCGTAGAGCGGCGCCTTGGGGCCGAGATCGCCGATGCCGATGAAGGTGACGTCTGCCTCGGCGGCAAGCGCAAGCGTCGGCTGGATCATCGGCTGGTTGAGCAGCATCTCGCGCTCCTCCGGCGAC
>NZ_RZPQ01001251.1:0-936 GCF_003999135.1 Mesorhizobium sp. M7A.F.Ca.CA.004.06.1.1
TTCCAGCTTGATGCCGAGATCTTCCGAGATCGCGGTGCCGCCGGTGAGAATGGCGATGTCTTCCAGCATGGCCTTGCGGCGGTCGCCGAAGCCCGGCGCCTTGACGGCCGCGACCTTGAGGCCGCCGCGCAGCTTGTTGACGACCAGCGTCGCCAGCGCCTCGCCTTCCACATCCTCGGCGATGATCAAGAGCGGCTTGCCCGACTGCACCACGGCTTCAAGCACGGGCAGCATCGCTTGCAGGTTGGAGAGCTTCTTCTCGTGGATCAGCACATAAGGCTCATCGAGTTCGACGCGCATCTTGTCCTGGTTGGTGATGAAATAGGGCGAGAGATAGCCGCGGTCGAACTGCATGCCTTCCACGACTTCGAGTTCGGTCTCGGCGGTCTTGGCCTCCTCCACCGTGATGACGCCCTCATTGCCGACCTTCTCCATCGCCTCGGCGAGGAAACGGCCGATCTCGGCATCGCCATTGGCGGAGATGGTGCCTACCTGCGCGATCTCGTCGTTTCGGGTGACCTTGCGGGCATTGGTCTTCAGTTCGGCGACCACCGCATCGACCGCCTTGTCGATGCCGCGCTTCAAATCCATCGGGTTCATGCCCGAGGCAACCGCCTTGGCCCCTTCCCTGACGATCGCCTGTGCAAGCACCGTTGCGGTCGTCGTGCCGTCGCCGGCAAGGTCGTTGGTCTTGGAAGCCACTTCGCGCACCATCTGGGCGCCCATATTCTCGAACTTGTCTTCAAGCTCGATTTCCTTGGCCACGGTGACGCCGTCCTTGGTGATGCGCGGAGCGCCGAACGACTTGTCGATGACGACATTGCGCCCCTTGGGACCGAGCGTCACCTTTACCGCATTGGCAAGGATATCGACGCCGCGCAGCATCTTCTCGCGCGCTTCGGTATGGAATTTCACTTCTTTGGCAGCCATTGGATC
>NZ_RZPQ01001252.1:0-935 GCF_003999135.1 Mesorhizobium sp. M7A.F.Ca.CA.004.06.1.1
GTTCCGGACAATTTCAGCATCACAGTCACGGACGTTGACGGCGATTCGGCCAGCACCACCTTTGCCGTCGCCATCGTCGATGACGTGCCGACGGCGGTTGCCGATACCGACAGCATCGCGGCCGGCCAGTTTGGCCCGGCGACAGGCAATGTACTGGTTGGCGGAACAGATGCCGGCGACGCCAACGCGACGGACGGGGTTGCCGACACCAAGGGCGCCGATGGCGCAACTGTGGTTGGCGTGCAGGCCGGCAACACCAACACCGATGTCGACAATGCGGCCACGCTGAACGCGCCGATCCAGGGCAGCTACGGCACGCTGACACTGCTGGCGGACGGCTCCTACAGCTATGTGCGCGCTGCCGGCACGCCCGGCGGCGTCAACGATGTCTTCACCTACACGATCAAGGACGGCGACGGCGACACCTCGCACACCACGCTGACGATTTCGATCGGCAACTCGACGCCTGTGATCACCGACCTGACGCCGGAGGCCATCGGCGGCGACGTCGTCGTCAACGAGGCGGCGTTGAATATCGGCACGCCGGGCGGGCCTGGGTCCGATCCGGCAAGCACGGCCGAGACCGGCGCCGGCACCTTCACCGTCTCCTCTCCCGACGGCATCAACTCACTGGCGATCGACGGCAACGCCTTCATTACCAATGGCGTGTTCACGGCGGGCTCCTTCACCACCGCATTTGGCAACACGCTCAATGTGACGGCTTACAATGCCGCTACCGGCCAGGTGAGCTACATCTATACGCTGCTCGACAATGAGGCGCATGCCGCCGTCCAGGGCACCAACGACCTGTTCGAGAACTTCACCGTCACGTTGACCGACCAGGATCTGCAGAGCGCCAACGCCACGCTCTCCGTCAAAATAGTCGACGATGTGCCGGCGGCAGCGAATGAAGCCTCGCAGGCGGGTGGCGCAGG
>NZ_RZPQ01001253.1:0-929 GCF_003999135.1 Mesorhizobium sp. M7A.F.Ca.CA.004.06.1.1
GTCGATGAGGCAGCGCTCGCGGCAGCACTCGCCAACGGCACCATCGCCGCCGCCGGCCTCGATGTCTTTGCCGACGAACCGAATGTGCCCAAGGCGCTGCTCGACGCGCCCAACACCTCGCTGCTGCCGCATGTCGGCTCGGCCTCGGACCACACCCGCCGCGCCATGGCGGATCTGTGCGTCGACAATCTGGTGTCCTGGTTCACCGAGCGCCGTCCGCTGACCCCGGTGCCCGAGACGGCGCATGTGACTGCTAGAAACTGATCGGTGGTTGCCACATTTATTAACGTCAGCTTAACGCTTTGGAATCATTGTTCAACCTGTCCGTGTACGTGGATGAAGAATGATGAAAGCACTTTCCGCATTGATCGCTGCCGCGGCGCTGTTTGGTGGCATTCAGCTGTTTCATGGCGGCAGCCGTGAAAGCGTGGCCAACGAGGCCGCCCCGTCCAACAGCTACAGGCTGGTCGCCAATGGCGATGAGGCGGTCTGTGCAGTCAGCCGCGGGGCCGAAATTTCGGACGGTTTGTCGCTGCTCACCGTTGCTCCGAAATGCCGCCGGCTCTTGCCGGGCATAGAGCAGGCGAAGTTCTGGCGCGAGCAGAACGATGGCACGGTCGCCTTCAGCGCCAATGGCACCGATCCAATCGTCACCTTCGCGGCTGCCGATGGCGACGGCTACGAATCCTATGCCCCGGCGCTACCATTGCTGTCGCTGGCGGCCACCGGTGATAAGAAATCTGGCGACTGATTATTCCGCCGCCGCCCGCGCGCCAGCCTTCGCTGCGGCGTGCAGCCGAACCGCATCGCCGAAGGCCCGGAATATTTTCACCGAATTGCTGTCCGACTTGACCCAGTATTCCGGGTGCCATTGCACGCCGACGGCGAAGGCGCGGGCGTCGCGCACCGAAACCGCCTCGACCGTGCCG
>NZ_RZPQ01001254.1:0-918 GCF_003999135.1 Mesorhizobium sp. M7A.F.Ca.CA.004.06.1.1
CCCCAGTAATTGTCCGATTTGACCAGCGTGATCGACGATCCCTTGGCCCAGCTCTGGAACTTGAACGGGCCGGTGCCGATCGGTTTCTCCTTGTTGGTCTCTGCCGATTCCGGCGCCACGATCACCGCGTCACCCCAGCCCATATTGTAGAGGAAGGATCCCTGCGGGTTCTTCAGCGTCACTTTGACGGTCGCCGGATCGACGACGTCTATCGTATCGATGGCCGCGAATAGGCCCTTTTGCGCGTTGACCGAATTTTCGGCGCGGGCTCGATCGAGCGAGAATTTCACGTCGCCGGCATCGAAGTCGGTGCCGTCATGGAATTTCACGCCGGTGTGCAGCTTGAAGGTGTAGACCTTTCCATCATCGGAAATGGTCCAGCTTTCGGCCAGATCCGGCAGCACCTCGCCAGTGGGCCCGATGCGTGTCAGGCCCTCGAACACATTGGCATATAGAACCTCGTCGATTGCCGCGGCGGCACCTGCGGTCGGATCGAGATGCGGGGGTTCGAGCGGAATGCCGATGACCAGGTCGGTCCGCGCGGCAAACGCGGAAGCGCCGGCGGCCAGCGACAGCACCGCGGCCGCCAGGATGGTTTTCCACAGTTTCATCGTGCGACTCCCCATGCGTTTCAGACACGTGCTCGAACCCGGGCGATAGAAGCGTGATTTCGCCGCGGAGTAAATTGCGTTTCGTTCTGCCCGTTGGCGTGGCCGGGAATGTTTTGTCCTGGCCACTGCATCGGCAGGTCGAAGCTTGTCGCGGTGCGCCTTACCCCGCGGCTGTGCCGCGCAGCAGCACGTTGAGCCCTATCGCCATCACCTTGGCCGATTCTACCATGTCCGCTATCCCGACCCATTCGTCCGGCCGGTGGGCGAGGTCGAGAATGCCCGGCCCATAGGCGATGCAATCATAGAT
>NZ_RZPQ01001255.1:0-912 GCF_003999135.1 Mesorhizobium sp. M7A.F.Ca.CA.004.06.1.1
GATCAAGACTGGACCGTGACCCCGAACCAAGAGACCACATGATCGGTACTGGATTCACGGTCAATCGGGAAGATCTACAGTGGCTGCTTCTGAAACGGTCGAAATCGCCATTGTCGGCGCCGGAGTTGTCGGGCTGGCGACGGCACTTCGCCTTGTCGCGGACGGCCGCGAAGTCCTGCTCATCGATCCCCATGAGCCGGGCTCCGGCGCCTCATCAGGCAATGCCGGAACGATCGCCGAATACGCCTGTATGCCGGTCGGCAGTCCAGCCGTGCTGCGCGCGCTGCCAAAGTTGCTGCTTGATCCCGACAGTCCGTTTTCGCTGCGCTGGCCGGCACTGCTGCAACTGGCGCCCTGGCTGGTTCAATTCGTGCGGCAATCGCTGCCGGCGGCGACCCAGGCCAATGCGCTGGCGCTCGCCGGACTGCTGGCCGACGCCCTTCCGGCCTGGGAAGACATGATCGGGGAGGCCGGGCTGGAGGACCAGCTGCGCCGCAATGGCTGTCTTTACCTCTATCGCCGCGAGAGCGATTTTGCCGCTGGCGCCGGCGGCCGGGCAATGCGCGCTGGGTTTGGCATCCACCAAGAGGTGCTGACTCCCGAAGAGGTGGCGGCGCTTGAGCCGGGCCTGCCGGCGACAGCAGCGCATGGCGTGTATTTTCCCGACTCGATCAATGTCACCGATCCGGCAATGGTGATGCGGCGGTTGCTGGGCGCGGTGAGTGCCCGTGGTGCATCGGTGAAGCAGGCTGAGATCACCGGACTGCAGGTCGAGGCTGACGGTGTCCAGCTCAGCGGCCCCGGCGTTCGCATCCAGGCTGGCACGGTGGTGCTCGCCGCCGGTGCACGGTCGCGCGCACTGGCCGCGCAGGCCGGCGACAGGATTCAGCTCGAGACCGAGCGCGGCTATCA
>NZ_RZPQ01001256.1:0-911 GCF_003999135.1 Mesorhizobium sp. M7A.F.Ca.CA.004.06.1.1
AGCTACCACAGCCCGACGCTCGGCCGCCCGGTTGCGCTTGGCCTGATCGAGCGCGGTGCGACGCGGCATGGCGAGACGATAGACATCCAGCATCTCGGCAAGATCAGCAAGGCGACGATTACCGCCCCTTGCGCCTTCGACCCGGCAGGAGACCGGCTGCATGCGTGATCTCGCGGAAAAATGGTCCATTACTCCGGACTGGCAGAGCGCAGTCATCGCCACGCCGGATCTTGCGATACGAGCCGTCCTCGACCTCAACCAGTTGATGGTCAGCGGCGACCTCGACGCGTGGACACGGGCTTCCAGCATCGGCGGGACTGGCGTGGGTGCCTTTGGTATCGCACAGGGCGACCGCTACGCGGCGCGGCTGGCGCGCGACCGGTTGCTCGTCGTATCGAAGAGCCCGCTCGCCATCGCCACGGGCTGGCATGCAGACGGGTTCGCGGTGACGGCGATCAGCGCTGGGTTGCAAATATTCGAGGCCGAGGGCATGGCGCTCGACGCTTTCATCGCGCGTGGAACGACGCTCGATCCCGCGAAGCCAAGTGCCAGTGCAGCACTTTCCTTCGCCGGCATCAGCGCCGTCGTCTATCGTCTTGACGGCAAGCTGCGCATCCATGTCGACCGCGGTCTTGCCACTTATCTCTGGACATGGATGGAAACGGCCGCCAGCAACATCGCGACCGGATCAACCGACTAGCCGACGGCAGTGCGATCCGGTCAGAGCGTGAACGACCCGAACAGGCAGGCCAGCGTTGCGGCGGCAAAGACCACGAAGAACAGGCTGCGCAGCAGCACGTTGCGGCGCAGCTCGTTCATGACGAAGTGACAACCGACGACCGCCGCGGCAAACAGGAACCGCCAGTTCAGCAGCGCCCACACGGCGCTGCCCTGCCCAAACGCCCATCTGG
>NZ_RZPQ01001257.1:0-911 GCF_003999135.1 Mesorhizobium sp. M7A.F.Ca.CA.004.06.1.1
ATGCGGAAACAGGGCACCATCCTGCGCCACCACGCCGATGCCTCGCCGATATGCCGGCACCGCAGCGCCGCCATTGGCCAATATCGTACCGTCGAGCGTGATGTGCCCCTGGTCCGGCGCCTCGAAGCCGGCAATCAGCCGCAGCAGGGTCGTCTTGCCGCAGCCGGAAGGACCGACAATCGCCGTGCGGCTGCCGCTGGCGACGTTCAGGTCGACGCCGGCAAGGGCGGCCACCGGGCCGTACTGCTTGTGCAAGCCACCGATTTCGAGAAAGCTCATCGTCCGGCCATCCGTTTCGACTGGACATAGAGCAGCCAGGTCAAGGGCAGCGACATCGCCACCATGATGAAGGCGTAAGGTGCCGCGGAGGCATAATCAATCTCGCCGCTGTAGGACCAGAACGCCATCGCCAGCGTGCGGGTGCCGTTCGGCGCCAGCATCTGGGTGGCGGTCAGTTCGTTCATGATGCCGAGCGCCACCAGCGCCATGCCGGCCGCGGCACCCGGCGCCGACAGGCGGATCGTCGTCGACCACAGCGCCTGCAGCGGCGGGCGGCCGAGGCTGGAAGCGGCGCGTTCGAGCTCGACCGGTGCCTGCGCGATCGACGCCCGCAGGCTGACCAGCGCGCGTGGCAGGAACATCAGCGCATAGGCCACCAGGATGGTGAACAGGGTCTGATAGAGCGGCAGCGCGATGCGCACCGTGATGGTGACCAGCGCCAGTGCAATGACAACCCCCGGCAACGAGCCGACAATGTAGTTGCAGCCCTCCAGCAGGCGCTGCAATGGCCCCGGGGCGCGGATCGAGATCCAGGCCATCGGCATGGCGGCGACGGTGGCGAGCAAGGCGCCGGCGAGCGCCAGGAACAGCGTCTGGCCAAGCGCCAGGCCGATCTCGTCCAGGCGCCAGAC
>NZ_RZPQ01001258.1:0-905 GCF_003999135.1 Mesorhizobium sp. M7A.F.Ca.CA.004.06.1.1
ATCGCCACCGTCTCGCCCGGCATGACCTGAAAGCTCAAGCCATGCACGGCGGCACGGTCCGGCCTTGCCGGGTAGGAGAAGGAGACATTGTCGAAGGCGATCGCGCCCTTGGCGACGGCCGGCAGCGGCTTCGGATCGGCGGGAGCCTGGATCGCCGGCTTCTCGGCCAGGATTTCGGTCAGCCGTTCGGCGGCGCCCGCCGCCTGCGCAAGCTCGCCCCAGACTTCCGACAACGCGCCCAGCGCGCCGGCGGCGAACACCGAATAGAGCAGGAATTGGCCGAGCGTACCGGGCGATATCGAGCCTTCGAGCACGTCGCGCGAGCCGAACCACAGCACCGCCACGACGGACGAGAAGATGGTGAAAATGGCGAAGAAGGTAAGGAAGGAGCGCGCGAAGATCGAGGAGCGTGCCGCCTCGAAAGCAGCTTCCACCGCGGCCGAGAAATGCCCGGTGACCAGCTTCTCATTGGTAAAGGCCTGCAGCGTGCGCACCGCGCCTATCTGCTCGCTGGCATAGGCGGTGGCATCGGCCAGCGTATCCTGCGCCTGGCGTGATTTGCGCCGCACCGAACGGCCGAAAGCGACCAGCGGCAGCACAATGACAGGAATAGCGGCAATGACCAACCCGGACAGTTTCGGGCTGGTGATGACCATCATCCCCACCGCGCCAAGGCCGAGGATGACGTTGCGCAGCGCCACCGAAGCCGTCGCGCCGACCGCCGACTTGACCTGCGTCGTGTCGGCGGCAAGCCGCGACACGATCTCGCCCGACTGGGCGGTGTCGAAGAAGGCAGGCGACAGCGTCGTCACATGGGCGAAGCCATCGCGCCGGATATCGGCGACGACGCGCTCGCCCAGCGTGATGACGAAATAGTAGCGGCCGCCCGACGCCGCCGCCAGCAC
>NZ_RZPQ01001259.1:0-904 GCF_003999135.1 Mesorhizobium sp. M7A.F.Ca.CA.004.06.1.1
ATCAGGAGGTGTTCGAGATAATCGCCATTGTCCTCGATGGCAGAGACCTCGACGCCGGGATAGGCGCGACGGTAGCGGGCGAGCAGATCCGACAGCACATAACCGGCAACCAGCGAGGTGACGCCGAGCTGCAGCCGGCCGGCCGCCACCGCCTGCTCGCCGGAGAAAGAGCGGCGCGCGTCGGAAACGTCCGCGAGGATTTTCGTCGCGTGGCGCAGGAACTGGTGGCCCTTGTGGGTGATGTTGAGGCCACGCGGATGGCGTTCGAACAGTTCGACGCCGAGATCGCTTTCGAGCTCCTTGATCGCTTCGGTGACCGACGACTGCGAGATTGACAGGTTCTGCGCGGCGCCCGAAACCGTGCCTTGCTCGGCGACGGCGATGAAGAACTGCAACTGGCGGATGGTGAAAGCCATGGCCGGACTAAACACGGCGGACGCGATGCTGGGAAGTGGCAACCGGCGAACACTTGACGGCTTCGCCAATCGTAACTAACTAAGTTACATGAAACGCAACAGCCGACTGTCCTCGACCTTGCACATTCTCGTCCACATGGCCGAGAAGCCCGAACAGGCGCTGACCTCCGAGCAGCTTGCCACCTTCATCCACACCAATCCGGTTGTGGTCCGCCGCACCATCGCAGGCTTGCGCGATGCCGGCATCGTCACCTCGTCGCGCGGGCACGGTGGCGGCTGGCTGCTCGGGCGGGCGCCCGAGAAAATATCCCTGGCCGAGATCAGCGTCGCCCTTGGCGAGACGCTGCTGCCGTTCAGCACAGAGCCGGAAAGCCCCGGCTGCCTCGTCGAGCAGGCGGTGATCGCCGTCCTCGACGATTTTCGCATCGCCGCCGAAAGGCTGCTGGCGGAGAAGCTGAGCCGCATCACGCTGGCCGACCTGACCGCCG
>NZ_RZPQ01000125.1:0-10588 GCF_003999135.1 Mesorhizobium sp. M7A.F.Ca.CA.004.06.1.1
AATCCCGAGCAGAACTATTATCCGTGGCTCAACGATCGGCCGCTGATCCCATTCCGCTATGGCGACTACTCCTCGATATGCCGGCCGTATCTGCCGGCCGATTACAAGCGGGACGCTGTCGGCCACCACGTTGTCAAGACGGTCTATATCGAAGCCGAGTGGGATCCGAATGATCCAATCGGCGAGATGGATTATATCGCCTCCCTTCGTCGTGAGACGGGGTGGCCTAACGTCGCTGTCGGCCAGGCATGGCTCGACCGGGACGACCGCGCCCGGGTGCTGGAGCGGCTGGCCGGTTTCGACTTCGTACGCGGCCTGCGTCACAGGCCGAAATCCAATCCCAAGCCCGGCTCAGCCGCTCCAGGCAGCATGGTCGACCCGCATTGGGTCGAAGGTTTCGCCATGCTGTCCAGCTATGGTTTGCGGTTCGATCTGCAGACACCATGGTGGCATCTGCACGAGGCGTGCACGCTCGCCGACCGCTTCCCGCAGACGCAGATCATCCTGCTGCATTCAGGGCTGCCGGCCGATCGCAGTGCCGAGGGGATTGCCGGCTGGAAGGCGGCAATGACCGAATTCGCCAAGCGGCCCAACGTGGCAGTGAAGATCTCCGGCATCGGCCTGCCTGGCCAGCCTTGGACGGTCGCCAACAACCGCGACATCGTGAGGTCGATCATCGAGATTTACGGCGTCGAGCGCTGCCTGTTCGGGAGCAATTTCCCGGTCGACAGTGTGTGCGGCACGCTCGATAAGATCTTTGGTGGCTACAAGGAGATCACGGCGGATCTCGGACCTGAAGCGCAAAAGCGCCTGTTCCACGACAATGCGGTCCAATTCTATGACATCCGGTAAGCCGCGCCTTGCCTATATCGGCGTCGGCCTGATGGGCGGACCCATGGCCGCGCGCCTTGCAGGGCTTGGCTACAAGCTACGAGTCTTCGACGCCGATGCCGGCCGGCAAGCTGCGGCTATGGCTTCGGGTGCAGTTGGCGCTGCGTCGCCAAAAGACTGTGTCGAGGACGCGGATCTCGTGCTCCTCAACCTGCCGTCGCAGGCGGCAGTCGAAACCGTGGTGTTTGGCCAAGCGGGCCTGTCGGATGCTCTGCTGTCACCGCAGATCGTGGTGGATTTCTCAACCGTGTCGCCGGATTTCTGCCGGTCCATCGGTTGGCGCGTCCAAGCGGCCACGGGATGCGAATGGATCGACGCTCCGGTTTCGGGTGGTCCCTCGGCGGCAGGCGAAGGCAATCTGACGATCATGGCCGGCGGCTCGGATTGGGCGATCGCACGCATCCGTTCCTTAATCCAGGACGTCGGCCGGCAGTTCACCCATGTCGGACAGACAGGCATGGGTTCGGTTGCCAAGATGATCGCGCAGCTCGTGGTCGGCACGAATTATGCTGTTCTGGCCGAAGCCGTGCGCCTCGCTGAAGCGGCAGGAATGGATGCTGCGCTGCTGCCCGAATGCGTGAAATACGGCCATGCCGACGGCGTTCTGATGCAACAGCTCTATCCACGTATCGCCGCACATGATTTCGCGCCGCGGGCCTATGCGCGTCAGCTGCTGAAAGACCTCGACATGGTGCAGGAGCTCGCCCGTAGTTCGGGCACGGCAACCCCAATGTCCGGCCAAGCCGCCCAGCTCTTTCGTCTGCTTATCACCGCCGGCCACGGCGACATCGACGGCACCGGCATCTATCGCCTCTACGAAGGCGCGCCGTCACATCTTACAGCGATCGGGGAGAGCGCGCGTGCCCAGTAATTCTTACGGATTCGTCGGTCTCGGTGCAATGGGCATGCCCATGGTCAGCAAGGCTCTAGCAGCCCAGCTCGACGTCCACATCTTCGATACCAACGCTGCGGCCGTCGACGTGCTTGTCGCGCAGGGAGCAAAGCGGCAAGACAGCGCCGCCGCGGTCGCCAATGCGGTCGAGACGGTCTTCGTCAGCCTGCCAAACGCGCCGATCGTCGAGGCCGTCGCGCTGGGCGAGGCAGGCCTTATCCATGGCAAACGCATCAAGCACTATATCGACCTCTCGACCACCGGCCCGACAATGGCGCGCAAGGTCGGCGATGCGATGGCGGGGCGCGGCGTATCGGTGCTGGATGCGCCTGTCAGCGGAGGACCGATAGGCGTCCGCAACGAGACGCTGGCGGTCATGGCTTCGGGGTCGGAGCACACCTTGGAACGGGCACGGCCTTTCCTGGCGACATTTGCCAAGACCTTTGTTCATCTCGGCCCCGAAGTGGGCAAGGCACAGATCCTCAAGCTCGCCAATAATCTTCTCACCGCAACCAACATGGTGATCGTCGGCGAGGCGCTGGCGTTCGCCGAAAAGGGCGGCATCGAGCCCGAGGATCTGTTCCGGATCATCAATGCCGGCTCCGGCCGGTCCTGGGTGTCGGAGATCGCCTATCCAAAGCATGTGGTGACACGCCGCTACGACCAGAATTTTCGCACCGAGCTGATGCACAAGGACGTGACGCTCTGCATGCAGGAAGCGGAGCGCATGGGCGTGCCGATGTGGCTCGGCGCCAACGTTCGCCAGTTCTGGCAGTTCGCCATGACGCAAGGCATGGCCGATGCCGATTGCTCGCGCATCGCGGCCCTCATCGAGGGTTGGGCGGGCGTGGAAATCGAAGACGCGGCCGAGGCTGCCGAATGAATGAACATGGGGAGGACTACGCCGTGATGCTGAAGGACAAGACCGCCATCATTACAGGCGCGGCGTCGCCGCGCGGCATTGGCAAGGCCACGGCCCGGCGGTTTGCCGCGCAGGGATGCCGTGTGGCAATCTTCGACCTCGACGAAGAAGCCGCCATGAATGCAGCGCGCGACATCGGCCCCGAACACATCGGCGTCGTCTGCGACGTCCGGGATCCAGCTTTTTGCCGCAAGGCGGTTGGTGACGTCATGGCCCGCTTCGGACATGTCGACATCCTGATCAACAATGCCGGCATCAGCCAACCCGACCGGCTGATGGATATCACCCAGGAGAATTTCGATCTGGTCATCGATTCCAGCCTGCGGGGCAGCCTGAACATGGCCCAGGCTAGCGTGCCTTCGATGATCGACCGACGGACCGGCGCGATCGTTTCGATCGGCTCGATCGCGGCCCAGATCGGCGGTGGCATTTTCGGCGGGCCGCATTATTCCGCAGCCAAGGGCGGCATCCACAGCCTCACCAAATCGATGGCGCGCGAACTGGCGCAGCACAATATCCGCGTCAACGCGATTGCCCCAGGCACGATCGACACGGACATCTTTGGCGACAAGCTGACCGAAGACAAGCGGCGCGACATCGTCGTGAACATCCCGCTTGGCCGGCTCGGAACGGCTGACGATATCGCAAAAGCTTGCCTGTTTCTGGTCTCAGACCTGTCCGACTACGTGACGGGGCTCATTCTCGACGTCAACGGCGGCCGATTCATGCACTGAAAAGACAGTCCGCACGGCCCTGCGGATCGATGCGACGACGAAACATTGGAGGCGACGCATGCTCAGGATCAATTCCGGACAAGACGAGGCTCCGCTTGCGCATGGGGCGGCGCTTCCACCATTTCGTCGTGAATTTCCAGCGCCTTCTTCAGCGATCGAAAGCGTGCATCGTCCCGCCTGTTCGATATGGGACACCCCCCGCGAGTTCCAGCCAGATGCCTTGTTGAAGTCAGGGATCAAGGATGAAGCGGTTGCCTCCTACCTGTCAGACACCCGCCCGCTCTATGACGCCGCCAAGCGTTGCGTTAGCCAGCTTTCGGGAATCCTGCTTCTGCTCCAGACCGACAGCCTCGACCGCAACCGCAACGATCTCTTGCTGGCGTCGGTGACAAGGCAGTTGCGCGAGGCAACCGACCGGCTGGGTGCGGTGAAGGCGCCGCCGACAGCGGCCCGCCACCAAGCCGCGCTAGCCGATCTGCTTGTGCTTCTCGGCCGGATACTCTCGCGGCTTGATCGTCTTGCCGATCTCATTGATCCGGCAAGTCCCGATCTCGATGCCGTCGTTGACGCGCTTTTTTTCGCGCAGCGGTCGCTGCGGATGGTTTCGGAACCTTCCGCCGGACTGACGCCCGTGGATTTCAGGGCGGCCTGCTGCAACTGCCGACCCGCGAAAAATTAACCGGCTGGATCAAGGGAGGAAACCGGTGTCACTCTATTCGATCTACGTCCTCGAGTACGGCTACGTGCCCGAATACCACAAGAGCGGCGTCATCTACGGCGCCCACAATGAAGGCTATGTCAAGCTGCCCTACTGCTACGCCGTCATCAAGGGAGACGGTTGGGCCGCGATGGTCGACGTCGGTTACAACGACCGCGACTATGGGAACTATCTTGGCATGCTGTTCAATGTCCAGAACTGGCGCGGACCGCGCGAGGTTCTTGCCGAAATCGGATTGACGCCGGAAGACATCAACGCGGTCTTTATCACGCACGCGCATTTCGATCATTTCGGCAATGTTGATGCATTTCCCAATGCCACCTTCTACGTCCAGAAGAAGGAGCTGCAGGAATGGATCTGGGCGATGTCGCTGCCGGACCGCATGCGCTGGATCCTGTCCGGCATCGATACGGCGGATATCCTGCGTGGTGTGCAGCTGGCGCGCGACAAACGCCTGATCGCGGTCGATGGTGCCATGGAAAACGTCTTCCCCGGCATCGATCTTCACGTCGCCTATGACAGCCATACCTTCGCATGCATGTGGGTGACGGTGCGCAATGATGGCAAGACGGATTCCCAGGACACCTGGGTGCTTGCCGGTGATCTTGTTTACCAGTTCGAGAACCTGAACGGCGCCTCCGAACAGCTCAAGATCGACGACATGTATCTCCCGGTCGGCCTGGCCACCGGCAGCCAGATCAATCTGATCATGGCCACCGAAGCCATGATGAAACAGGTCGGCCATGAGTCTCGACGGGTCATACCCGTTCACGAGTCGCGGCTCGAACAGACATTCCCGTCCCGGCTCTCCAGCCAGAAGCTGCGGATCAGCGAAATCTGTCTGGCCAGCGGAGCAAGATCCGCACTGCTTTAACGGACAAGTTCGATGCCGCGAATCCGCAGAAGGACAAGACACGTGGAAAAGCTTTCAGACAAGCCGAAGCCGGTCACGGCCTTAGGAGAAGGTGCATCCGGACCGAGCAGTTGGTTTGCCTCAGCTGGCGGGCCGACCGCGGGTATCGCGGCGGCAACGCTGGTCCTGTTCGTCTTCGGCGGCCTGATCGCCCCGCAAAGTCTTGGCACCGGCGCGATGAGCGGAATGCTGCCCTTTGCCGCCATCCTGGCCCTCATCAGCCTGGGCCAAACGATGGTCATCCAGCAGGGCGGCATCGATCTGTCCGTGCCGGGGATGGTTTCGCTCAGCGCTGTCATCGTCTGCTACTTCGCGGAGAGCCAACCCGATGCCGAGGGCAGTGTTGCCCTGGCCCTCTTCTACGCTTTCGCCGCTGCGGCGGTAGCGGGGCTGATCAGCGGCCTGCTCGTCAGCAAGGTTCGTGTTGCGCCCATCGTTGCCACGATCGGCATGAACGCGCTGCTCTACGGCCTGAACGTCAAGATTTCAGGCGGCACACCGGTGTCTGTGCCCGGGTCGATAGCAGCGTTCGCCAACGGTAAGATCTTTGGCATCACGCAGCTCGCCTATTTGGCAGTAGCGATGGCTATCGTCGTCATTTTCGTCGTCAAGGCGACGACCTTCGGGCGCAATTTCGAGGCTGTCGGCGCAAACATCAGGGCCGCACGCGCGGCAGGTATCGTCGCTGACCGCTACCAGATCGCCGCGTATGTGGGTGCGAGCCTGTTTTATGCGGCAGGCGGCATTCTGCTCGGCGGCCTTATGCAGCTGCCAAGTCCGCAGCAGGGCGACAACTACCTGATGCCGTCGATCGCCGCGACGGTTCTGGGTGGAACCTCGCTGTTTGGCGGCAAGGGCAATTTGGCGGCAACCGTGATCGCCGCCCTCTTTCTCACACAGCTGCAACAATTGGTGCTGACGACGGGCGCCAGCATCGGCGTTCAATACCTTTTCCAAGGTGCCGCGATCCTGGTTGGGGTCGGCATCTATGGTCTGAATTTTCGCAATCTCAGGCGGGCAATCAGCTTGAGGAACAGGTCGACCGCATGATGTCGGCGGCCAAGGGAATAAACAGTTTCAACGCTGTCCATCACGGGCAGGTTGGAGAACAGCAACCAAACTTCGTTGGGAGGAAATGATGAAGTCTTATCTTGGATTAAACGCGATATCGGGCGCCGCGCTCGCCCTGTCGGCCTTTGCAACTGTCTCACCGCTGTCGATCACACAAGCCGGCGCCGCGGATTGGTGCAAGGGCATCGCCGGTGGTGTCTTCTGCGCCGAACCAGCGGCGACGCCGCCGAGCTTCTGCGGAACGAAGGAAATCTCCGTCGCGCTGGCGGATGGCTTCGCCCAGAACCCCTGGCGGCAGATGACGACGGCCGCTGCGATCAACGAGGCCAGCCAGTGCCCGAATGTCACCGGCTGGGATCATACCGACGGACAGGGTAACACCCAGAAGGCAATCTCCGACCTCAGCGGTCTCGCGGCACGCGGCGTCAATGCCATTGTCGTGTTCCCCGATGCCGGACCAGCCATGTTGCCGGCGATCCGCGATGCCTTCAAGCAAGGCAGCACCGTCGTCCCCTACCGGGCCCGTGTCGGCGGCGAGGAAGGCAAGGATTACAGCGTTTTCGTCGGCACGAACTTCCACCAGGATGGCGTCGACTGGGGCAAATGGATGGCCAAGGCCCTCAACGGCAAGGGAAATGTCGCCTACCTCGGCGGGCCTGCCGGAACCAGTCAGAGCCGTGAGCGCGCTGATGGCATCCTCGAAGCTTTCAAGGACTATCCGGGCATCGTCCAGATCGGACAGAAGCCGTTCGAAGTGACGAATTGGGATTCCAGCATGGTCGCCAAATCGCTGGGCGCGCTAATTGCCCAGTATCCGCAGATCGACGGTGTGATCGCGGACCTCAGCATGGGCGTTGTCGCCTCGGGCGTTTTCGAACGGGCTGGTCGGCCACTTCCGCTGATCGCCGGTGAAGACGCCAACGTGTTCGGCTGCACCTGGAAGAAGCTGCACGATGCCGACGCCAAGTCCGCCTTCCAGTACACGACAAACAGCGCCGAGCAGTGGAACGTGCGTCTGGCCGTACGCTGGGCGATCGCTGAGGCAGCCGGCGGCAAGATGGATCAGCCGCTCGTCATAACCGACCCCAACGGCACCAAACATACGGTGGCTGAGGCCGGTGTGAAGGAAGTGACGAACTTCCAGCTCGAGGATTCGCTTGCCGGAACTGTTTTCTGCAATCCGAAGCTTCCGGAATCCGCTTCAAACGGCACCAGCCTGACTGACGAACAGGTCCTGGCAGCCCTCAAGGGCGGTCTCTGATCTCGAGCCAAACGGGGCGGGCTTCTGTCCGCCCCTTCATCTCCTCAAGGAGGATGATGGAAGTCACTTAGGAGGATCGACCCATGGCCACCGTCGAGCAGCTTCAGTCTGACATGGCAACGCCGACCAGTACTGCGTTGGACAGCCCGTTGGGATTGCGCATGCAAGGCGTGTGGAAGCGTTTCGGCCATGTCGTCGCCGTGAAGGACATTTCGTTTGTGGCCCGATGCGGCGAGGTTCATGCGCTTCTGGGAGAAAATGGCGCAGGCAAGTCGACATTGATGGGCATTGCCTCCGGCACTTTGAGCTACGATCAGGGCTCGATTGAAATATGTGGACAATCTGTAGATCGCTTTAGCGCGGCACAGGCGCAACGGCTCGGGCTCGCCATCGTGCATCAACATCCGGCGGTGCTTCCCGATCTGACGGTGGCTGAAAACCTGCTGCTTGCAGTTCCAGCAGCGCTTCGAACGGATTATGCCAATGACTGGGTAATCGCCCAACTCCGTCGTGTTGGCTCTGCCGTTCACCCCAAGACCCGGCTGTGCGATGTCGACATCGCGCAAAGCCAACTGATAGAACTTGCCAAGGCGCTTGCGATCGACCCAAAGATCCTCATTCTTGACGAACCCACCGCGGCTTTGACAGCCGACCTTGTCGACATCCTGTTTCGCAACGTGCGCGAAGCAGCGACTCGGGGCGCGGCGGTCATCTACATTTCGCATCGGCTGCAGGAAATCAGGCAGATCGCAGACACGGTCACCGTCATGCGTGACGGTGAAGTGAAGGGATCGGCACCGATGCGCGATGTCAGTGATGACCAAATCCTCAACCTCATTGTCGGACGCACCGTCACCAAGCAATTTCCGCTCAAATCAGCCGGTGTCTTGAATGGCGCAAGTATTCTTGAGGTCAAAGGGCTTTCGGGCGCTGATTTCGTAGACATCAATATGTCGGCGCGTGGCGGCGAGATCGTTGGTATCGCCGGCATTACCGGAAACGGCCAGAGCGACTTCCTGCGTTCGCTGGCAGGTCTTGGAAATGCCCGTGGAGCCGTCACTCTGGACGGGAAGACCGTGCCGCTCGGCAACCCGGGTGCCGCTCGTAGTGCCGGCATTATCTATCTGTCTCCCGACCGCCAGCATGAAGGCCTTTTTCCCAGTCTTTCCGTGCGCGAAAACGGTACCATCTCGGCCCTGTCACGTTTCGCGAACTTTGGCGTCGTGGACCGTCCGCTCGAACGGCGGCAAATGGAAGCCCAGCGAGTGGACTTGAACATTCGCGCGGCATCGATCGAGCAGAATGTCGCCACGCTGTCTGGCGGGAACCAGCAAAAGACGATCCTGTCACGAGCTCTCCTGGCAGAGGCTTCACTCGTGCTGGCAGAGGAGCCGACAGCCGGGGTTGACGTGGGTGCCCGCGCCGAAATCTATCGCATCCTGCGTGACGTCGCTTCGCGCGGGACATTGGTTGTGATCGTCTCATCCGATATTGTTGAGCTTGAGGGCGTATGCGACCGCGTGCTGGTCTTCTCCCGCGGGCACGTCGTGGGCGAACTCTCAGGCCAAGACGTCAACGAGGCCAATATCGGCCGGACCATGATAACGGCCACCACCCATCGCAAGACCGACCAGCAAGAACGAGACAGATTCGGCACTACGCGTTCATGGCTGCGAATGGTTGCTGCCGGCGACTATGTTCCAAGCTTCGTGCTTGCCGGGCTAATCGTGCTGCTGGGCGTGGTAGCGTCTGGCCACAACATTCGTTTCGTCTCAGGCTTCAACATCGAGAAGATCCTGTTCCTTTCCGCTGCGCTGGCGTTCGTCTCGTTTGGCCAGATGTGCGCAGTGTTCACCGGCAGGATCGATCTGTCGGTCGGTCCGTTGATCGGCTTGAGCCTCGTCATCGCGTCATTCTTCCTGAATGAAGGTGCCGGCATGGCAACGATAATCGTTGGCGTGTTGGCCGTTTTTGGCGCCGCAGCCCTCGTCGGCCTGACCAACGGGACTTTGGTTCGGTTCGGGAACTTCACCTCCGTTGCCGCCACGCTAGGGGTTTACATCATCATTCAGGGCATCTCGGTGTTGCTGAGGCCCTATCCCGATGGGGCCATCAGCGCCACCGTCATGGATACCATCAAAGCCACTATCGGCAGCATTCCGGTCGTGTTCATCGTCGCGTTGGTCCTGGCGATCATCCTCGAAGTCGGCTTGCGCTACAGCCGTTGGGGGATGAGCTTGCGCGCCGTTGGCTCCAACGAGAAAGCGGCGGCGCATATTGGTGTGCGCACAGGCTGGACCGTCGTCGGCGCGTTCATCGCCGGCAGCTTGCTCACAGCGCTTGGGGGCATGATGGTGGTGGCGCAGCTCGGCATCGGCGATCCCAATCAGGGCATCGAATACACGCTGGGCAGCATTGCCGCAGTGGTCCTCGGCGGAGCCAGTCTCTTTGGCGGACGCGGCAGCTTCATCGGCGTGCTGCTTGGCGCCGTCCTGATCCAGGAAGTCAATTCGTCGATGGTTTTCCTGGGCCTGTCGCAAGCCTGGCAATATTGGTTCATCGGCTTGCTGACGCTGATCGCAGTAGCAGTCTATTCTCAGGCCCGGTCAGCGTCCATTGAGAGGCCGTGAAACGAACTGCCGCAGACTGGAGATACGACGTCGAGTGCGCGAAGATCCGAAAAAAAGCGCGAAATCTCCCCCAACCGCATGTCGACGCTTCCCGTCACTTGATGATGCCGATCTTCTTGCGACCAGATTTCGGTCAGTTGTCTGACGGCTTTCGGCAACGCCTTTTCGAGGTGCAAGCATACCGTCATCTTTTCTTCCGCTCTCGTGCTGACCGGGCGTTTTGCGTCCTAAAGTGGGCCAGAATTTCGGGCCCTATGCACGATTAGTTTTTGCTTGTGAACGCGCAGGCGATTTGTAACTTGTCCCACGAGCCGGTCCGGCAACGGTGGTTCACAAGATGGCCGACAGGAACATTCCCATGGACCACCCATGCCTCTGAAAGCTGCCGCTCATGTCGAGGCCATGTCCGCCTTTGCCTTGGCAAGTTTCGGCGGCTGCGACCGGACAACCCTTGCCCAGAACGAGAGCGCTTTCCCACCCAGCCCCAGGGCGATCACCGCCGGCCAGGACGCGATTGCCCGCAGCCATCTCTATCCTGATCCGGACTGGACTGCAC
>NZ_RZPQ01001260.1:0-903 GCF_003999135.1 Mesorhizobium sp. M7A.F.Ca.CA.004.06.1.1
TTGGCCGAGCCCGACCTGCTGCTGCTCGACGAGCCGACCAACTATCTCGATCTCGAAGGCACGCTGTGGCTGGAAAACTACGTTTCGAAATATCCGCACACCGTGCTTTTGATCTCGCACGACCGCGACCTGCTCAACCGCGCCGTCAATTCGATCGTCCACCTCGACCAGAAGAAGCTGACCTTCTGGCGCGGCGGCTACGACCAGTTCGAGCGTCAATATACAGAGCAGAAGGAATTGCAGGAGAAGGGCCGGGTCAAGCAGGAGGCCGCGCGCAAGCACATGGAATCCTTCGTCGAGCGGTTCCGCGCCAAGGCCTCCAAGGCGAGACAGGCGCAGTCGCGCATCAAGGCGCTGGAGAAGATGAAACCGATCGCGGCCCTCGTGAACGATTCGGTGCGGCCGTTCTCCTTCCCCGAGCCGGTGAAGACGGTGGCCTCGCCGATCGTGGCGCTGAACAACGTCAATGTCGGCTACACCGAGGGTCAGCCGATCCTCAAGAAGATGACGCTGCGCATCGACGCCGACGACCGCATCGCGCTGCTCGGCGCCAACGGCAACGGCAAGTCGACCTTCGCCAAATTGCTGTCCGGCCGGCTCAAGCAGGAGAGTGGCACCATGACGGTGGCGCCCGGGTTGAAGGTGGCGATCTTCGCCCAGCACCAGCTCGACGACCTCCGGCCGGACGAAAACGCCTACGAGCATGTCCGCCGGCTGATGCCGGAGGCCCCGGAATCGAAGGTGCGCGGCCGCGTCGCCCAGTTCGGCCTCACGACCGAGAAGATGAACACCGCCGCCAAGGATCTGTCGGGCGGCGAGAAGGCGCGGCTGCTGATGGGGCTGTCGGCCTTCGAGGGGCCAAACCTGTTCATCCTCGACGAACCGACAAACCATCTCGACATC
>NZ_RZPQ01001261.1:0-899 GCF_003999135.1 Mesorhizobium sp. M7A.F.Ca.CA.004.06.1.1
GCCTTACCGGCTGCGCCGCGAAGACTGGTGGCTGGCCGATGCGCCGCGCGTGTGTCCCGTCGCAATCCTCATTCCCTTTGTCCGCAACAGCCCGCCGGCAACCCGGCGGGACGCCATCAGGAAAGCCCGATCATGACAGCGTTGCTCTCCGCCGCGCCGAGCTATTGCAGCCGCTTCGGTGTCGCCATCCTGCTGGCGGCACTTGCGGATTTCCTGTTCTACGGCCAGCCCGCCGGGATCACGGTTTTCCTGTTCGCCCTGCTGATTGCCGCCGCGGTTGTCGCCGTGCATCCGGCGGCTTTCAGCGACGGTCGGGTCTGGCTCAAGCCCATCGCCTCGCTTGTCGCGCTGCTGCCGCTGGCTGAAAACGTCAGCACCCTGTCGGTTTCGATCGCGCTGGCGGCGCTGACCGTCTTTGCCCTTTCGCTGAGCGGGCGGCTGCGGCACAGCATCGCCCGTATTGCCGGGCAGATCGTGCTGTTCGGGCTGGCGGCGCCGTTCCGCTTCGCCAATGATTTCATCCGCTGGCGCAGGACGGCGCGGCGGTTCGGCCGGCGGCGCATCCGGCTGGCGGCGATCGCTGTCTGGGTGATGCCGCTGACGCTGGGCGCGGTCTTCCTGGCGCTGTTCGGCGCCGCCAATCCGGTGATCGACTACTGGCTGTCGCTGATCGACCTCGTGAGGCTGCTCGATCTTATCCAGCTGGCGCGGATTGCCTTCTGGCTGTTCGTGCTCGCTGCTGTCTGGGCTTTTCTGCGGCCGCGCCTGCCGCGCCCGGTTCGCCGCAACCGGCGCGCGGCGCCCGCCGTCAGCGCTCAAGCCGACAAAACCGTCACCACCATCGAAGATATCCTGTTCGGCAAGGCCGCCATCCTGCGCGCCCTGATCGTCTTCAACAT
>NZ_RZPQ01001262.1:0-890 GCF_003999135.1 Mesorhizobium sp. M7A.F.Ca.CA.004.06.1.1
ACGCTGTCGCATCACCTCAAGCGGCTGGTCGACACCGGTCTGGTGACGACCAGCCGCTTGAGGTGATGCGACAGCGTCGAGGACGGAATGTCGAGCTTGCCCTGGACGCTGCCGACGGCAAGCCCGTCGTCACCGGCGCGCACCAGGATGCGATAGAGCTGAAGCCGCGTCGGGTTGCCGAGCGCTTCGAGCTGGGAGGCTGCTTTTTCGAGTTTCATGGAAATAAACTATACGGCACTTTTCGCATCGTCAACCCAAATTTCGAAAAATATGGAAATACGAAACCCAGGCACCGTCAAAGGTGCCTCAGATCGACCGCTGGTTGACCCGCTTGGCGACCTCTTCCGCACTCTCGACCCGCTCGGAATAGCGGTCCGTCAGGTAGTTGGAGCGGTCGCGCAGGAGCAGGGTGAACTTCATCAGCTCCTCCATCACGTCGACGATCCGGTTGTAATACGATGACGGCTTCATGCGGCCGGCTTCGTCGAACTCGGCGAAAGCCTTGGCGACCGACGATTGGTTGGGGATGGTGACCATTCGCATCCAGCGGCCAAGGATGCGGAGCTGGTTGACGGCGTTGAAACTCTGGGAGCCGCCGGAGACCTGCATGACGGCGAGCGTCCTGCCCTGCGTCGGACGTACTCCGCCCATCGACAGCGGCAGCCAGTCAATCTGCGCCTTCATCACCCCCGTCATGGAACCGTGCCGTTCCGGAGAGCACCAGACCTGGGCCTCCGACCAGATGGACAGGTCGCGCAATTCCCTGACCTTGGGATGGTCGGCGGACGTCGAATCCGGCAGCGGCAGGCCCGAAGGATTGAAGATGCGAACCTCGGCGCCGAGGCGGCGAAGGATTCGCGCGGCCTCCTCGGTGACGAGGCGGGAATAGG
>NZ_RZPQ01001263.1:0-890 GCF_003999135.1 Mesorhizobium sp. M7A.F.Ca.CA.004.06.1.1
GCTGCACGGTGCTGCGGCATGGCCGCGTTGCCGGCCGCGTCGATGACCCGGCCAACACGACATCCTCGGAGATGGCAACACTGATGTGCGGCCATGAGATCGTGCCGCCGGCGCGGGGACCATCGGCGCCGGGTGCTGATGTGCTGACGCTCGACGGTATCTCAACCTCGCATCATTCCGGCACGGCGCTGCGCGACATATCGCTTGCCGTTCGTGCCGGCGAAATCCTCGGCATTGCCGGGGTGTCGGGCAATGGCCAGCGGGCGCTGGCGGAGGTGATCTCCGGCGTGCGGGCGCCCGATGCCGGCCGGATGACGATTGCCGGCCAAAAAGTCTCACGGTTTTCGCCGCGCGAGGTGCAGGCGCTCGGGCTCGGACGTATCCCGGAAGACCGTATGACGACCGGACTGGTGACCAACCTGCCGCTCGCCGATTCGATGGTGTTGCCGCGCATCGGCACCGCGGCGTTCAGCAGCAAAGGCCTGCTCAAGCCGCATGCGATCCGCGCTTTCGCTGAAGAACAAATCAAGGCCTATGACATCAGATGCCCCGGACCGATGACCCGGGCCGGCGCATTGTCCGGCGGCAATCTGCAGAAGGCGTTGTTGGCACGCGAGCTTGCCTTCGATCCGAAGGTGCTTGTTGTCTCGCAGCCGACGCGTGGGCTCGATATCGGTGCCGCCCGCTTCATCCATGAAAAGTTCCTCGACATGCGGACCAAAGGCTGCGGCATCATCGTCATTGGCGAGGATCTCGAAGAGCTGCTGGTGCTCTGCGACCGCATCGCGGTGATGTATGAGGGCCGCATCGTCGGCACGCTCGACAGCGCCGATGCAACGATAGCGCGGCTCGGCTTGATGATGACCGGGGCGGAGGGGAGAGCCTAGATG
>NZ_RZPQ01001264.1:0-887 GCF_003999135.1 Mesorhizobium sp. M7A.F.Ca.CA.004.06.1.1
GACAAGGCGATCATGATCGGTCCGTTCGAAAACGAAAGCCGCGGCGCGCGCGAGCGCGGCACGGTGGCGGCGCTCAAGGACGCTGGCGTCGAGGTCATCCAGTTGTCCTCTCCGCCGAGCGGCGAATGGGCGTCCGATCCCAATCTGGCCATTCCGGTGATTACCGCGGCGCTGCTCAACAATCCCGACGTCAAGGCGGTCGGCTATCCCGGCGGGCAGATGCTCGGCAATGTATCGACCTACATGCAGGCGGCCGGACGCAAGGCGGGCGAGATATTCAATTTCGGCTTCGACACCAGCCCGCAGATCGTCGAGGGCTTCAAGGGCGGCTGGGTGCAATTGACCGCCGACCAGCAGCCGTTCCTGCAGGGCTATCTGCCGATCCTCAGCCTCTGCCAGCAGGTTGTTCTGGGGCTGGCGCCGATGAATGTCGACACCGGCGCCGGTTTCGTCACGCCCGAAAATTACGAGATCGTCGCTGAGCTCGCCAAGCAGGCGCTGCGCTGACCTCCCAAGCCGCCGGCCGGGATCTCAGGCCCCGGCCGGCGGGACCGCTGGCGACGAAGCCGGCAACAGACAATCAAGCGAGGATCCGATGGCAGAACGCCTCATCGAACTGCGCGACATCAGCAAGTCCTATGGCCAGGTCTATGCGCTGGGCGGGGTCAATCTCAGCGTCGACCGCGGCGAGGTCGTCGGCCTGCTCGGCGACAATGGCGCCGGCAAGTCGACGCTGATCAAGATCCTCTCCGGCGTGGTCAAGCCGACCAGCGGCGAAATCCTCGTGCGCGGCAAGCCGGTGACCGGGTGGAGTGCGGCGCGTTCGCGCGAGGCCGGCATCGAGACGGTGTTCCAGGACCGGGCGCTGGCCGTGCAGCAGACCATCG
>NZ_RZPQ01001265.1:0-880 GCF_003999135.1 Mesorhizobium sp. M7A.F.Ca.CA.004.06.1.1
GTCTGGAACCTCATCATCCGGCCCGACCACCGGCGATCCGTCGGCGACGAAGGTCCGCAAGCCCGCCCAGGAGCGCGACACGCGCTGCACCTCGATCGTGGTCACCCTTTCGAGACGCTCGGCGCCGATGGCGACGTCGATGTCCTCGGCATAAGCATCCATCGGCACCGACGGCGTCGCATCGGCCGGCGAGACGAACAGCTGCCCGGCATCCGGCTTGAAATAGAATTCGGCGCCGACATCGTTGACCAGCGGCCAGTCCGATATGTCGACCCCTGCGGGCGATGGAATGTTGAAGGCGGTGCGGCGTTTCGGCTGCAGGCCGACCGGGCGCACCCCTGCCATGATGGCGACCTCGTCGCCCCAGGCGCCGGCTGCATTGACGAGCATTGGCGCGCGAAAGGTCCCCGCCCGCGTCTCGACCCGCCACTGGCCGCCCTGCCGGTCGATCGCCGTCACGCCGGCATTGGTGACGATGCGCGCGCCGCGCGCGCGGGCGCCGCGCAGATAACCTTGGTGCAGGCCGTTGACGTCGATGTCCATCGAATGCGGTTCGATATAGGCGCCGGCGAGATACTCCGCGCGCAGCACCGGTACGCTGGCGATCGCTTCGGCCGGCGTCATGGCGACGATGGAGGGCACAAGCCCCTGCGCGGCCGCCAGATCCTCCCGCAGGAGATCGATCTGATCGGCGCGCGCCACGGTGATCATGCCGCGCTTGCCAAGCAGCGGATACTCGGAGAATCCAGCTGGCGGTTCGGTCAGGAAAGACCGGCTGGCAAGCACAATACGCCGGATGACGCCGTTGCCGTAATTTTCGGTAAAGCTTGCCGCCGAGCGTCCGGTCGTGTGGTAGCCGCAATGGCTTTCCCGCTCGAGC
>NZ_RZPQ01001266.1:0-874 GCF_003999135.1 Mesorhizobium sp. M7A.F.Ca.CA.004.06.1.1
CGACGGCATGCCGCCGAGGCCGGCGGCCATGCCGATACGGCCCAGCAGCGGCAGCGACAGGCCGAGCAGGCTGCCGTGACGGACGAAGTCGCGGCGGCTGACACGACCGTCGACAAGGCCGTCGATCAGGTGATTTTCAAGCGGCGTGCGATTGCGCCGGATCAGGTCGAGAATGCCAAAGTTCTTGCTCATGGGTTTTTACCCTTTCCCCTATTTCTTATGGTTGACGAAATTTCGTGGATTGCTCCATTTTTCGGCCGCCAGAGAGGTCTGTCGACCGAAACCTTAGCATGCGGTTTTGTCCGGTCCATCCAGTCGTGGCGTGGACGCGCCGGCTTCCTGGCTGCACTGCTCCATCGTCTTGTCCAACCTTCCTGACCGAAGTCGCGCGGTTGGCTTCTCGTCTCTTGGCCGCTGTCTGGCCGGCTGCCGCCGTCTAGTTCAGCGGCAAACGGCGATAGGTTCCGGGCTTTGCCGGGTCATGATACTTGTTGCACGGTCCTTTCTCGGTAAAGTCTCTGTGACAGGCAGCGAGGTTTTCGCGCGACAAGGTGACGCCGAGACCAGGACCTTCCGGAACGCGCACGAAATTGTTTCTCGGCGAAAACGGCCCTTCCTCGGTGACATCCATCGGCAGCATGCGAAACAGCGACTGGTTCGGCTCCCTGATCCAGCCAAGTGCCGCGCACAGGTGCAGATAGGCGGCACTGCCGATGCCGCTGTCGCCGCTGTAGCACCAGAAATCGATGCCGGCGTGCTCGCAGGCGCCAACGAAGCGCAGTAGCCGGCCGATGCCGCCATGCGTCGTCGGGTTGCCGACGAACGCGTCCGGAACCTTGGTTTCCATGGCGCGCGCAATGTCGATGTTGTGGGT
>NZ_RZPQ01001267.1:0-873 GCF_003999135.1 Mesorhizobium sp. M7A.F.Ca.CA.004.06.1.1
GCGGCGAAAACGGAGCCGGACTTGTCGTGAACGCGACGGCAAAGGCCCTTCCTGCGGGCTACAGGCCGGGCTATGACGCCGCGCGCGGCATCCGCCGCGTCGCGGCAATGATCCGCAGCGCACGATATCAAGGCGAGACTGCCGCTGCTTGCCTGACAAGGCTCGGGCCGGCCGGTATCGCCGAGGCTTACCGACAGGCCCAAACTGAAAAACGGAAATGAGCATGGCCGCCTACGACTACATCCATGACGGCACGGCGATCTACGAGCGCTCCTTCGCCATTATCCGCGCCGAGGCCGATCTGTCGCGCTTCTCCGAGGCCGAGGCCGATGTCGCCATCCGCATGATCCATGCCTGCGGCCAGGTCGAATCTTCAAGTCATTTTGTGTTCTCCACGGATTTGGTTGCCGCTGCCCGCACCGCTTTGGCGGCGGGCGCGCCAATTTTCTGCGACGCGGAAATGGTCTCGCATGGCGTCACCCGCGCCAGGCTGCCGGCCGGCAACGAGGTGATCTGCACCTTGCGCGATCCGCGCACGCACGACATCGCCAGGGAAATCGGCAACACCCGCTCGGCCGCCGCGATCGATTTGTGGGGCGAGCGCATGGCGGGCTCGGTGGTTGCCATCGGCAATGCACCGACCGCGCTGTTCTATCTATTGGAAAAACTGCGCGACGGCGCGCCGAAGCCTGCGGCCATCATCGGCATGCCGGTCGGCTTCGTCGGTGCTGCCGAATCGAAGGACGCGCTGGCCGAGAATTCCTACGGCGTTCCCTTTGCCATCGTGCGTGGACGGCTCGGTGGCAGCGCCATGACCGCCGCCGCGCTCAATTCATTGGCGAGGCCCGGCCTGTGAACGCCCTTCCCAAAGGT
>NZ_RZPQ01001268.1:0-868 GCF_003999135.1 Mesorhizobium sp. M7A.F.Ca.CA.004.06.1.1
GACCTCGGTGACTTCCAGCGCTGTCTGGCCGATGCGGCGTCTTTCCATGCACAACCTCCCCGTTGCCCGCCGCTGACCGGCGCGCAGTCTACTTTACATCAGTAAAATCTAAAGTGTTGCGCCCAGATGCCAGGGCACGAACTCGTTGTCGCCGTAGCCGAAGTCCTCGCTCTTGGTCTTGCGGCCGGAAGCCGTCTCGACGATCAGTTCGAAGATCTCGCGACCCATGCCGGCGATGGTCTTTTCACCCGAGGCGATGACGCCGCAATTGACGTCCATGTCCTCTTCCATCTGGTGGTACATGGTGGAGTTGGTGGCGACCTTGATCGACGGCGTCGGGCGGCAGCCGAAGCATGAGCCGCGGCCGGTGGTGAAGACGATGACGTTGGCGCCGCCCGCCACCTGGCCGGTCGCCGAAACCGGGTCGTAGCCGGGCGTGTCCATGAACACGAGGCCGCTGCCAGTGACTTTTTCGGCGTAGCCGAAGACGCCGTTGAGGGGCGTCTGACCGCCCTTGGCGACCGCGCCGAGCGACTTCTCCAGGATGGTGGTGAGACCGCCGCGCTTGTTGCCGGGCGAGGGGTTGTTGTCGATCGAGGCGCCATGCTTGGCGACGTGGTCCTCCCACCATTTCACGAAACCGTCGAGCTTCTGCGCAATCTCAGGCGTTGCCGCGCGATAGGCAAGCAGATGTTCGGCGCCGTAGATCTCCGTGGTCTCGGAGAGGATGCCGATGCCGCCGACGCCAGCCAGGATATCGACAGCCGCGCCCAGCGCCGGATTGGCCGTGATGCCCGACATGCCGTCGGAGCCGCCGCATTGCAGGCCGACGACGATCTCGCTGACCGGGATCGGCTCACGCTTCAGC
>NZ_RZPQ01001269.1:0-862 GCF_003999135.1 Mesorhizobium sp. M7A.F.Ca.CA.004.06.1.1
GTCGAGGCGTCGACCTGGTCGAGCGCCCGCCTGGCGCGGGAATAGGGCAAGGCAAACACGGGCGACTGTTCCGGGCGCAGGAACAGCGTCCGGTTGGTGGCGGCGTCGAGAAAGGCGCGGTCGTGGCTGGCAATGACGACCGGCACCTCACGCGGCAATGCGTTGAGCCAGGTTTCCAACTGGCTGATGCGAGCAAGGTCGAGATGGTTGGTCGGCTCGTCGAGCAGCAGCACGTCCGGATCTGTCACCCAGACGCGGGCGATCAGCGCCAGTCTCTGCCAACCGCCGCTCAGCGCCTGCATTGGCCGCTCGCGCATCGGCTCCGGCACATCGAGTGAATCGAGAACCACGTCGACGCGCCACAGCTCGCTTTCAGCCTGCTCGGGCGGCAAGGCGTCGGCCACCACCTGATGGAAGCTGCGGGTGAGAAGGGCCGGGGCAATGGATTGCTCGACATGACCGACGCGCAGGCCGCGCGTGCGGGTGATGTCACCGGAGGTCGGCTCCATCTCGCCGGTCAGGCATTTCAGCAAGGTCGACTTGCCGCGGCCATTGGCGGCGACAATGCCGAGCCGGTCGCCGGAGCCGATGGTGAGATCGAGATTGGTAAACAGCGGCGCACTCATGGTGACGCCGAGGGATTTGAGGCTGATCAGGGCCATTTTGATTTCTCTGGTCTTGCCGGAGGAAAGTCCGGCTCAATGCACTTTGACGGTGCGCAGGCTGGCCATCAGGCTCGGCGTTGCAACACCACGAAGGGCAGACCAAAAAATCGAGGCGGGAAAAACCCGGACCGTCCCTGGTCAGCCCTGCAAGCAAGCTCGCAGGGCAGAAATCGGGCCACGCTGACGATGGTGACGAT
>NZ_RZPQ01000126.1:0-10566 GCF_003999135.1 Mesorhizobium sp. M7A.F.Ca.CA.004.06.1.1
ACACGGTTTCCGCCACGGCAGGCAAGAAACCTGGAGAAGGGGCAAGGCACGAATGTCGCACCAAGCCATCATAACCGCGGCGGGAAGGTCTGATGCACCAGAAGCGGCTTGTCGCACTTGCCGGATACACGGTTGTGTATCTCCGCTGCGCGACTGCGGCACATGGACAAACGGCCGATAGTCTTTATGCGCTAGGCGTCAAGCCCGGCAGGAACAGCATTTCGAAGAAGCCGCCGGGTTGCTGAAGCGTGTCCTTGCTCTTCAGCCGGCAAATACCGACGCGCTTGTTCCGCTGGGTTTCATCGAACTGGGTATCAATGACCCGCCGGCTGCGCGGAGCGCATTTTTGCAAGCGCTGTCCATAGCGCCTGCTTACACCGACGCAACGTTTGGACTGGCCAGCGAGTTCAGAGCCGGCAATCTGCCCAAACCCGCCTATTTGCACGCCATTGTACGCCAAGGCTCTACACAGCTGAGAGGACGCTTTACATCCACGCACAGCCACGTTTCAGTGCCGTCAGATTGTTTTGGAAAGGCGATCGAGGCCGGTAAGGGGTCATTGGCGTAGGCACACTAGCGGAGACGCTACGTGCCGAACCTTTGCCATTGCCGCCGGTCCCCCTACTCCCACTCGATTATTTAAAGACCATATAACCCATTGAAATCACTTTCAAATATTTCCTGAAACGCGGAAAAGAACGACACTAGAACCGTCAGAAAATTACGCTATTGATTTTAAAGAGAAAATCGCAACAAAAAATATTTTGAGGTTTCACCAACTATCGAGAACAATCGGATGATTTTTGCAGCACAACGGCGTCTGGCGGGGCGCGTATGCCGTCTCGAAAAGTACCGTCACCGCTCAGGTTGTGTGCATTTTCGCTTCGAAATCAATGGTCATGGTGGGTCCGGAGGATGTAGCGAGAACGTTGATTTTATTGAATTTTCCTTGGGCAGAAAATCAGAGATCTTCCGCATCGTACCGTATGGTTCCGCGGCCAATGGGCGACGTCTGGTCCGCAGGTTTAAATCTTGGATACGCAACCCCCGATACCGGCATTCGCTGATCGCAGCAATGGGAGCGTTTCCGATCAAGATCTCAATCAGACCGGTGCGTACTCATTTGCCTCGAAAACATGGTGATGCACGCGGCCGGTGAACATCTTCAGCAGTTCACCGGTGACCTCCCGGCTTTTAAATCTTACGTCGGATTGAAGCGCCCGGTTGCAGGTGTCCATGTCCCGATAGCGAATGGCCAGCGCCATCGCGTAGGTGGGCGCGCCTTCGTCGCGCGCCGTACCGTCGAGAACGCGCACTTCCTCAGCGCCGGGAAACTGAGTCCAGAGCGGCACCAGCCGGTCCCTGACGAAGCGCCGGAACTCGCTCTCTTGTCCGGGATGGATTTCACCTTCGAAGAGGGCGTAGCGAATGATCATGGCGAGGCTTTCCTGATTGTGTGCTTGTGACGTCTGTCGGCTTGCGGGCGCATCGGGTGATACGCCCGCCTTGGTGCGTGCTTATTTGCCCCAGATTTTCTTGTACTGGTCGCGGTAGCCATTTTCGGGGTCGAAGGCATTCTTCGGGCCACCGTCGAACTCGACATTGTCGGCCGTCACCACATGCAGCGGCGACAGATAGCCCGACCATTTTTCACCGGCGATGGCGCGGTTCAGTTCGTCGACCAGTTGCCAGCCCTGCAGGTTGAGCGGTTCGGCGACCGTCACCTTCTGGAACTGGCCGGCGCGGATGCGCTGATAGGCCGATTCCGAACCGTCGCCGGCGGCGACATTGATCGGCGCGTCCGTGCCGGCCTTGCCGGCGGCGGCCAGAGAAGGTCCCATGAAGTCGAAATAGAGGTCGTTGATCGCCAGCGAGTGCGTCCAGGCATCGCCGTATTTCTGCAGCAGCGACGTGGTCAGCTGCGGCATGCGCTGCGAGGTCTCGGCGATCGGCGTGTCGACATATTCGAGCACCTTGCCGCCCAGCCGCTCGATTTCGGCCTTCATCATGTCGGCCTTGGCGATGGCGATGGCGTAGGTCGAATCGGTGAAGATCACGACGCCGGGTTTGCCCTTGGCATCGGTGTAGGCCCAGTCGGCCGCAGCCGTGGAGACCTGCATGGCGTCGGTCGAGACATTGGCGAAGACGCCGCTCTTTTCGTCAGGTCCGATCACCGGTCCGGCATGCCAGGAAACCAGCGGGATGCCGGCGGCCTTAGCCTGTTCCAGCGCCGGCGCCTGCTCGACAGCGTCGAAACCGTTAATGACGATGCCATTCGGCTTCAACGCCATCGCCTGGCCGAAGGCGGCGGTGCGGCCACCGATCGAGCCGGCGCCGTCGATCACCTTGACCTCCCAGCCGATCGCCTTGGCTGCCTCCTCTACGCCGGTGGTGACGCCCAGAATGCCGCCGTTCTTGAGGTCACCCGCGAGCACGACGATCGTCTTGCCCGGCTGCGCCTTCGGACCGGTGGTCGGGCCGTCCCAGGCGGTTACTTTCTGCGCATATTTTTCGACCACCGCCATGGCGTCGGCCATCGCGTCTGCGCGTGCGTGGCCGGCGAACAGGACTGGAGCAGCGACGGTCGTGGCCATCAAGGCGACGGATGATTTCAGAAGTGTTCTGCGTTGCATGTTGGTACCTCCCCTGGTTTCAAAAAAGTTATCTGGTCTTTCCGGAACTCGATTTCGGCGCCAGGTCACTGGCTGATCTGCCCAGCCACCGGGCTCAGGCCGGCTGGATGCGCGTTGACATAGATGGAATAGAGCGACGTCTGGGCGGTGATGTAGAGGCGGTTGCGCTTCGGACCGCCGAAGCACAGATTGGAGACGATTTCGGGAACCGGGATGCGCCCGATAAGCGTCCCGTCCGGCGCGTAGACGCGAACCGCGTCGGCGCTCGAGGCCCAGATATTGCCATTGCGATCGACGCGGAACCCGTCGAAGAACCCTGCCTCGCATTCGGCCAGCGTGCCGCGCGACCGCAGCGAGCGTCCGTCCGCAGCGACGTCATAGGTCTTGATCGCACGCGGCAGGCCCTGAACATGGCTTGCGCCGGTATCCGACACGTAGAGGATGCTCTCGTCGGGCGAAAAAGCCAGCCCGTTCGGCTGCACCAGATCGGCGATGACCGCACTCACCTCGCCGGTTGCTTCATCGAACCGGTAGACATGCGATGCGCCGATCTCCGGCCGGGCAATCATGCCTTCATAGTGGCTGTCGATGCCGTAGACTGGATCGGTGAACCAGATCGTCCCATCGGATTTGACCACCACATCGTTGGGCGAATTGAGCCGCTTGCCGTCGATGGTTTCGACAAGCGGCTGCCAGCGCCCATCATGTTCGAGCCGGGAGACGCGACGGCCGCGATGCTCGCAGGCGACGACGCGGCCTTGGCCATCGAGCGTGTGGCCGTTCTGGTTGTTGCAAGGGGTTTCGAAGACACTGACCGAACCGTCGCTTTCGTCGTAGCGCAGCAGCCTGTCGTTGGGGATGTCCGACCACAGCAAATGCTTTGCCGCGGGAACATAGACCGGCCCCTCGGCCCAGCGGCTGCCGGTCCACAGCCGTTCGAGCTTGGCATGCCCGATCGTCAGCTTTCGGAAGCGGTCGTCCAGAATCTCGTAGTCGCTCATTTCATGGATCCCGGGATGGTTCGGCTGGTCACTTCGAGGACTGCTCTGCGGTCTTGGTCCTGGCCCTGTGCGCCGCGCCGCGCTTGCGCTGGGCGTAGCCGGCAATACCGATGGCGACGAGCAGCGTCACGCCGTTGAACAGCGGTTCGACGAAGAAAGAGCCGCCGAACTGCTGGATGCCGGAAATGCCGACCGCCAGGATGACGACGCCCGTCATCGTGCCCCAGACATTGACGCGTCCAGGCTTGATGGTGGTCGAGCCGAGAAAGGCGCCGACCAGGGCCGGCAGAAGATATTCCAGCCCGACGCTGGCCTGGCCGATGCGCAGCTTGGAGGCGAGCAGGACGCCTGTCAGTGCCGTCAGGAAACCCGACGAAATGAAGGCGCCGATGACGAAGCGGCGCACCGGAATGCCGTTCAGCGCAGCAGCCTTCGGATTGGCGCCGATGGCATAGACGTAGCGGCCGATCGGCAGATATTCGAGGATGATCCACAGCGAGACGGCAATCGCCAAGACATAGAGGCCGGTGATCGGCAGGCCGAACACCATCGTGCCGTTGAGCGCATAGAAGCCGTCGGGCAACACGCCGACGACCTGCCGCCCGCCAGTGTGCCAGAGCGCCAGAGCGTAGAGCACGGTGCCGGTGCCGAGCGTGGCGATGAAGGAGTCGATGCGGGCGACTTCCACCAGCAGTCCGTTGAGGAAGCCGGTTGCAGCGCCGAGAAGCAGCACGACGATCACCGCCAGCGGCCACGGAACGCCGAACATGGTCTGCAGGCTGATGGCAAGGATGTGCCACAGCACGATGCCGTAGCCGACGGTGAGGTCGATGCGCCCGGACGCCATCGGAATCATCGCCGCGAGCGACAGCAGGGCGATGATCGCCTTGTCGGAGATGATCGAGCGCAAATTGAGCAGGGTCGGAAAGGTGTTCGGCAGCAGGATCGAAAACAACAGGATGAGCAGCGCCGTCAGGATCACCAGCCCGTAGACCGGCAGCAGCCGGACGATCTTCTGCCCCAAAGGCAAACCCGCCATTTCGCCACGGGTTGGTTCAAGTGCACTGGATTCGATCGATTGCATGGGTTCGCTCCCAGAAAATTCAGGCGGCTTCGGAAGCCGATGCCGCAATGATCACGGCGGATGTGGTCAGGTCGTTGCCGGTGAGTTCGCGCACGATCTGTCCGCGCGAAAACACCAAGGCGCGGTGGCAGATATGGGCGATCTCCTCGAAATCGGTCGACACCACGACCACAGCGAGGCCGGCTTCAAGTGCGCGGCCGATCAGCCGGTAGATCTCGGCCTTGGCGCCGACATCGACGCCGGCAGTGGGGTCCTCGGCGATCAGCAATGTGCGGCCGGTGTGGAGCCAGCGCCCGACGACCACCTTTTGCTGGTTTCCGCCCGAAAGCGCTTCGATGGGCAGGTTCGGATCGTTGGGGCGCAGCCCGACCGAGCCGCCGATCACTTGCGCCAGCGCAGCCTCCTTGTGAGGCGCCAGGAATGAGAACAGGCCGCGCTTGCCGGCACCGGGATTGAGAAAACTGTTCTCGCGGATCGACAAGGAGGCCGCGATGGATTCCTCCGTCCGGTCGCGGGCGATTAGGCCGACGCCGGCCGCCATCGCCGCGATCGGGCTCGATAGATCGGGCATAGCGCCATTGATCGTCACCGAACCGGAAAAGGCCTGGCAGCCGAACAGCGTGCGGCCGACCAATTCCTGTCCGGCGCCGCGCAATCCGACCAGACCGAGCAGCTCTCCCTTGCGCACGTCGAACGACACCGGACCGGCGCCGGCGCAGACCAGGTCGCGAACAGCGCACACCGTCTCGCCGGCCTGCGTCTCAGCCTTGCTGAAAACCTGGCTTACCGGACGGCCGACGATCATCTCGACCAGCTCGTCCGGCTTGGTCTCGGCGACCTTCTTCTGGCCAACCAGCCTGCCGTCGCGCAGCACGGCAACGCGGTCGGCGATGCGGAAAATCTCGTCGAGGCGATGCGAGACATAGATCATGCCGACACCGCGCTGCTTGAGCGGGCGGATGGCGTCGAACAGGCGATCGACCTCGTCGGCCGGGAGACTGGCGGTCGGCTCATCGAGCACCAGAACATCGGCCTCGGTGGCCAGAGCGCGGGCGATGGCGACCAGCGATTTTTCGGTACGCGTTAGATCCTGGACGCGCGTCGTCGGATCGAAATCGCAGCCGACAAGCTTCAGCGCCTCGTGCGCCCGCTTTTCGGTGGAGCGCCAGTCGATGAGACCGGAGCGCAGCGAAAATCCCTGCGCGAGGCCGACATTTTCGCCGACCGTCATCCACTCGATCAGGCCGAGATCCTGGTGAATGAAGGCGACGGATTGGCGCTGGTTCGGCCGCGGCGGGCGATGATGATAAGGCTCGCCGCGAAACAGGATGCTGCCGCCATCGGGACGGTAGATGCCGGCAAGCGTCTTGATCAGCGTCGACTTACCGGCGCCGTTCTCGCCGAGCAGTGCCAGGATCTCGCCCTTGTGCAGATCGAGCGACACGTCGGAGAGCGCGCGGGTGCCGCCGAACTCCTTGGTAATCGACTTGAATTCGATCAATTTTTCCTCAGACACAAGCGTTCCTCCCAAGATCGCCAAATGATGTTATCGATAACATTTCTGAGCGTCAAGCGACAAAGTCCAGGGCTCGCCGCTCAGCTGGTCTTGCCGTCGAGCAGGCGCATCATTTCAGCCGAATCCTTAGACCCCAGCCCGGCCGCGCAGAGCAGGCGATGGATCTCGACCACCTGCCCGGTCATCGGCATCGGCGTCTTGGTCTTCAGCGCAAAGGCCTGCAGCGAATCGAGGTCCTTCAGCATGTTGTCGATGCGTCCGGTGGCTGAAAAATCGCGAGCGGCAAACTTTGCCATGAACTCCTGCATGATGCTGGAATCGGCCCTGCCGCCCTTCAGCGCCGCCGGGATGGCCTTGGGATCGACGCCGCCGGCTTCGGCGAGTTTCACCGCTTCGGCGACGGCCTGGAACAGCACCGCGCAGAAAAGCTGGTTGATCAGCTTGGTTGTCTGCCCTGCCCCGCTCGGCCCCATCAGCGTGTAGTTGGCGCAGAGATGCCGCATCACCGTGCGCGCGTGTTCGAAGTCTGCCGCCTCGCCGCCCGCCATGACGGTCAGCCGGCCGGCGAGCGCACCGGGAACGCCGCCCGACAGCGGACAGTCGAGCCATTTCATGCCGGTCTCGGCAAAGAGCTTCTTCGCCATCTCAGCGGTGTCGGCCGGGTCGATCGACGACATGTCGATCAGCAGCTTTTCGGACGACGCCGCAGCCGCGACACCGCCGTCGCCAAACACCACCGAACGCACGATATCGGCATGGTTGAGGCTGAGGATGACGAAGCTGCTGGCGTGTGTCGCCTCGGCGACAGACGCGGCGGCTGCCGCACCCTTCGCGGTCAGGGCGGCAACCTTGGCCTTGTCCAGATCGAACATCGTGACGGTCTGCTTGGTCTCGATCAGGCGGGTGGCAATCGCCGATCCCATGATGCCGGCGCCGACAACGGCGATTTGTGCTGCTTCTGTCATGTCAACGTGCCTCTCTCTTTGTCCCGGCAGCGGGTGCGACACTGAGAGTGCCCAGCCCCTCCAAAGCCGCGTCGACTATGCTGTAGACCGGAGCGTTGATATCCACGGTGACCACTAGCTTCTCACCATCCGGATTTTCCAGCGCAGCGAATTGGCTATCGAGCAGCGCCGGCGGAAAGAAATGGCCGCCACGCTCGGCGAGTCTGGCTTGCAGCAGCGCGCGCGACCCCTCCAAGAATATGAAAACCGCCGACCCGCCCACCGCATGGCGAAGCCGATCACGGTAGGATTCCTTCAGCGCTGAGCAGCTTACGACAAGCCCACGGCCCTCCTCGTTCGCCTGGCGCAAGGCTGCACCCACCAGATCCAGCCACGGCCAGCGATCGTCATCGGCGAGCGGGATGCCGGCCGACATCTTTTCGACATTGCCGGGCGGATGCAGCGTGTCGCCTTCGATGAAGGGGAGGCCGAGCCGCTCCGCAATCTCGACTCCGATTCTGGTCTTGCCGCAGCCGCTGACACCCATCACGACGATGAGTGCGGGCTCAAAGACAGGTCGTGATGCCGCCATCGACATAGAGCGTGTGTCCGTTGACAAAGGATGAGGCCGGTCCGGCCAGGAAGACTGCCGCGCCGATCAGTTCGCCGACATCGCCCCAGCGTCCGGCCGGCGTTCGGTTGGTCAGCCATGTCGAAAATTCGGGATTGTCGACCAGCGCCTGGTTGAGCGGCGTCTTGAAATAGCCCGGCGCGATGGAATTGATCTGCAGGCCATGCTTGGCCCAGTCGGCGCACATGCCGCGCGTCAGATTGCGCACCGCTCCCTTCGTGGCGGTATAGGGCGCGATGTTCGTGCGGGCCAACTCGCTTTGTACCGAGGCGATGTTGATGATCTTGCCGCACTTGCGCGCAATCATGTACCGCGCCACCGCCTGCCCGACGAAAAACACGCTGGAGATGTTGGTGCGCAGCAGCTCGTCCCATTTGTCCGCAGGGAAGTCCTCGAGCGGCATACGAAACTGCATGCCGGCATTGTTGATCAAAATGTCGATGGCGCCGATCGTCGCCTCGATCTCGGCGACGCCTTTGACGACCGCAGCGTGATCGGTCACGTCGAAGACCGCCACGCGAGCCTTGTATCCCCGGGCCACCAGCGCATCGGCAGCGGCCGCGACTTTTTCAGCGTTGCGCCCGTTCAGCACGATTTCGGCGCCGTGCTGCGCCAGCCCCTCTGCCAGCGCCAGGCCGATCCCCTGACCCGAGCCGGTGACCAGCGCCCGCATGCCGGTCAAATCGAACAACGAACTGCTCATGCGCTCCTCCTGAGGACTGTCCCCTGAAGCGGATATGATTTCCACCGCGCCGCCGCCAGTGCCTATTGACATGAATGTTATCGATAACATAGTCAATGGGAAAAATGAACTTGCTGAGGAGACGACGCCATGACCGATATATTGATGACCGGCCCCTATCCGGATTGGGACATGGAAGACCTCGAGGCGAGATATCGCGTTCACAAGCTCTGGCAGGCGGAGGACAAGGACGCGCTTATCGCAAGCCGAGCTGGCGCGATTCGTGCCATCGCAACGCGCGGCGAGCTTGGGGCAAGTGCGGCGCTGATGGCGAAACTGCCGAAGCTTGAAATCGTCTCCTGCTATGGCGTCGGCACCGACGCCATCGACCTTGCTTACGCCAGGGCAAACGGCATCCGCGTCACCAACACGCCTGACGTGCTGACCGAGGACGTGGCCGATATCGGCATCGGGCTGCTGCTGGCAGTGGCGCGCAAGATCCCGCAGGCCGACGCCTACGTCCGCGATGGCAGCTGGCGCAAGGCCAACATGCCGCTGGTGACGCGCGTTTGCGGGAAAAGGCTGGGCATTGTCGGCATGGGCCGCGTCGGCGCGGCGGTGGCCAGGCGCGCCGCAGCCTTCGACTGCGCTGTCGCCTATTTCGACGTGCGTAAGCGCGATGACTTGCCCTACGCATTCGTTGGCGATCTGGTCGAACTGGCGCGACAGAGTGAATTCATGATTGTGACGCTCGCTGGCGGCGACAGCACGAAGCACATCATCGATGCGGATGTTCTGGCTGCACTCGGGCCTGACGGCATCGTCATAAATATTTCGCGCGGCAGCACGGTTGACGAGACCGCGTTGCTCGCGGCCCTGGAATCCAGTGCCATAAAGGGCGCCGGCCTTGACGTGTTCTGGAACGAGCCAACGATCGACGATCGCTTCCTGAAGCTTTCCAATGTCGTGCTGCAACCGCACCACGCCAGCGGCACGGTGGAGACCCGCAAGGCAATGGGTCAGCTCGTTCGCGACAATCTCGCGGCCCATTTCGGCGGACAGACCTTGCTGACACCGGTCGTTTGAGAAAGAGATTCCATCATGAAGTCGATCGTCATCCACGCGATAAAAGACCTGCGGATAGAGGAGACCGATCCGGGCTCCCCCGGCGCCGGACAGGTCGAGATCGCGGTCGAAGCCGGCGGCATCTGCGGCTCGGACCTGCACTACTATAACCATGGCGGCTTCGGCGCGATTCGCCTGCGCGAACCGATGATCCTCGGCCACGAGGTTGCCGGCACAGTAAAGGTCATCGGCGGCGGCGTTTCCACACTCGCTGTCGGCGACCGCGTCGCGATCTCGCCCAGCCGACCCTGCAACGCCTGCCGCTACTGCCTGCAAGGCATGCAGAACCAATGCCTCAACATGCGCTTCTATGGCAGCGCCATGCCGATGCCCCATATACAAGGGGCGTTCCGCCAGCGCCTGATCGCGGAGGCGTGGCAATGTCATAAAATCGCCGACCATATCTCCATCAACGAGGCCGCTTTCGCCGAGCCTTTTGCGGTTACGCTGCATGCCCTGAACCGCGCCGGCTCGCTGCTCGGCAAACGCGTTCTGGTCACCGGCTGCGGGCCGATCGGCGCGCTTTGCATCCTGGCAGCCAGAGCCCACGGCGCGCGCGAAATCATCGTCACCGACGTCATGGATGCCGTGCTGGAAAAGGCTCGGGAGATCGGCGCTGACCGCACCATCAATGTCGCCACCGACGCCGACAAGCTCGCTGCCTATAACATCGAAAAGGGCAGTTTCGACGTGATGTTCGAATGCTCCGGCAACGAGCGCGCGGCACGGGCCGGACTCGACGTGCTGAAGCCGCGCGGCGTGCTGATGCAGCTCGGCCTTGGCGGCGACGTGTCTCTCCCGCAGAACCTGATCGTCGCCAAAGAGATCGAGATGCGCGGCAGCTTCCGTTTTCACGAGGAATTCGCGCTCGCCGTCGACCTGATCAACCACCGCCGGGTGGATGTCAAACCGCTGCTATCAGGCATCTATCCGCTCGACGAGGCGGCTAC
>NZ_RZPQ01001270.1:0-856 GCF_003999135.1 Mesorhizobium sp. M7A.F.Ca.CA.004.06.1.1
GGCAGAAGATCGCGCAGGCGCGCGAGGTCATCGCGCACCTGATCGACAAGGCCGCCTTCGACGGCGCCGAGGCGCACCGCGCGCTCGACTATTTTGGCAGCGATGAATTCGACGGCAATTTCCTGCCGTGGCCGCATCATGGCGATGAGGGGCTACGGCCTGAGGACTTGAACGCCGCCAACGACGACTGAGCGATCTACTCGAACATGATCGCCTGCAGCGCACCGCCATTGCGCTTCAGCCAGTCCTTGCAGCGATCGGTGTCGGGGCAGAGCTTTTCGCACAATTTCCAGAATTTCGGACCGTGGTTCATCTCCTTGAGATGCGCCACTTCATGCGCGACGAGGTAGTTGATGACCGGCGACGGCGCCATCATGATGCGCCAGGAAAAGGACAGATTGCCTTCGGAGGTGCATGACCCCCAGCGGCTTGATGTGTCCTTGAAGCGGATAGCCTTGGCGCGCTTGCCGAGCGCCTCGGTGTGTTTGGCCACCAGCTTCTCGATTTCCTTCTTGGCCTCGCGCTTGAGGAAATCGGCGAGGCGGCGCGGCAGATGTATGCGGTCGCCATGCACGATCAAGAGCGGACCACGTTCGTCGCGCGACACGGTGACGGTGCCGCGCTTTGACGGTTCATGGACGATGCGGTGCGGCACGCCGCGCAGCGGGATCCTGATGCCGGGCCGCACCTGCGGCCGCGTCGGCACCTTGGCCAGTCGCTGCTCCAGCCAGTCCTGGTGCCGCTCGAGGAACCTGTCCACTTCGCCGCGGCGCAGGCCTGGCGGCACGGTTATGCGTAGACCCTGGCCGCCTGAATCGATGCGCAGCGTCATTCGGCGCGCCCTGGCGCTCTCGAC
>NZ_RZPQ01001271.1:0-856 GCF_003999135.1 Mesorhizobium sp. M7A.F.Ca.CA.004.06.1.1
CTTGTCACGGGCGGTGAAGACGCCGGTGCATTCGAGCGCGATGTCGATGCCGAGTTCCTTCCACGGTAGCTGCGTCGGATCCTTGATCGCGGTGACCTTGAACGTTTCCTTGCCGACGGTGATCTGATCGCCGGAAACCGAGACTTCATGCGGGAAGCGGCCATGCACGCTGTCATAGCGCAACAGATGCGCATTGGTCTCGACCGGGCCGAGGTCGTTGACGGCGACGACGTCGATGTCCTTGCGGCCGGATTCATGGATGGCGCGCAGGATGTTGCGGCCGATGCGGCCAAATCCGTTGATGGCAACTCTGACGGTCATAATTCTCTCCCTGGGAGTTGGAGGGCGGACGAGGGGTCCGCAGTTTCATAGCGGCGGAAGCAGAAAGAATCCAGCCGCAGCGACGTGGATTTAAATCGATTAAGTTGGGTCAGCCCGGCGAAACCGCCTTATCGCGATTTCGCCGAACCTTGAACCTACTTTGTATGCAGGCGGGCTTCCGCCGCCTTGGCCGCGGCTTCGGCGGTAATGCCGAAATGCGGATAGAGTTGCTCGATCGTGCCCGAGGCGCCGAAGCCTGTCATGCCGACGAAGATGCCGTCGGAGCCGATCAGATGATCCCAACCCTGGCGTATGCCGGCCTCGATCGCCATCTTGATCGGCGCGTTGCCGATCGTTTTCTTGCGGTAGTCGTCGCTCTGCTGGTCGAACAGTTCGAAGCAGGGCACCGAGACGACGCGGGTGGGATGGCCGTGCTTTTCCAGCAGGTCGCGCGCGCCGAGCGCGATCTCGACCTCGGAGCCGGTGGCGAAGATCGTCACCGCCGCTTCACTGCTGGCGGCAGCCAGCTCATAGG
>NZ_RZPQ01001272.1:0-855 GCF_003999135.1 Mesorhizobium sp. M7A.F.Ca.CA.004.06.1.1
CAGCCATGGGAACAGCGCGTCGTTCTGGAACACCACCGCCCGGTCCGAGCCCGGCGCGGTGATCGGCTTGCCGTTGATGGAGGCGCGCCCGCGTGCCGGCGCGACAAGGCCGGCGGCGACGTTGAGCAGCGAGGTCTTGCCGCAGCCGGACCGGCCGACCAGCACGACGAAATCGCCCTTGGCGACATCGATCGACACCCGTTCGACGGAAGGCGCCGCCTGGCCGTCATAGTGGATCGAGACCTTGTCCAATACGAGATGGGGGTCCAGTACGAGATGGGGGTCGAGCACGAGATGCGGCATGGATGCCTCGCGGTTCGTTGAAATCCGACGGCCCCGGCGCTCGTCAGCGGTTCCGGGGCAGTCAGCACGCGGCGTCAGGGAAGAAGCGCGCGGGCCGGGTTCAGAGCAATTCCAGGAAAAGTGTGAAGCGGTTTTCCGTCCGGAATTGCGTTAAACGAGTACTAGTTCGAGGCGAGCGCCTCTGTGACGTATTTCGACGATACGTATTTCGAATAGTCCGGCAGCACGGCGTCGATCTTGCCTTGCTCCTTGAGGAAGGCGGATGTCGCTTCCACCGCCTTGACCGTGCCGCCGCCGAGGAATTTGTCGGAGGCCTGCTCTTCCAGCGTCGGGAAGACATAGCCCTTGAGCAGCTGCGGCACTTCTTCCAGCTTGGCGCCGGTGAGTTTGGCGATCGCGGCCGCCTGCGGCGACGACACCGACCACGCGTCGGGCTTGGCGAGGAACTCGGCATAGGCGGCGCCCGTCACCTTGACGAAGTCGCGCACCGCTTCCGGGTTCTTTTCGGCGAAGTCGGTGCGCACGATCCAGGCGTCGAAGGTTGGCGCGCCC
>NZ_RZPQ01001273.1:0-854 GCF_003999135.1 Mesorhizobium sp. M7A.F.Ca.CA.004.06.1.1
ACGCAACGGCCTGACCATCCGGGCATGCCGCTTCCGGCAACTCGTTGAGTGCTTCCACGGTCGCGGCCAGCATGGGCGTCAGCCGCTCACGGGCTTCTGCGAACGTGTAGGGGGCCTGTTTGTTCGGCGCCCCTCCGCGAACGACGACATTGCTCGTTAGTCGTTCGCCTTTTCCCAGGAGGAAATTACGCTTCGCCATTTCGTGCTCGCTTTCCGCGTGACGTCGGCTTTAGCATCGACGTTCCACCACCCCTAATCGTCTCGCGCGCAACGCCCGTGAGTTGCTGCGCCGCCCGTTGCGACATTAGTCCCTCATTCGCAAGTGTACGGGCGAGAGCAATCCTCTCTGGTTTTCCGAGGGTGTCAGGTCGAACAAGATTTGTGAGATAGTCGGTGAGTTCGCCGCCCCGGATTGTAGCGGTGCGACGAGCCGATTTGAGATCTCGGTCAATATCGCTAAACGATTTGCCGAGCAGCGCCCCAGACAAGGCTGCCGCCCATTGATCTGACTTTTCCGTGTGGCCCGCCAAAGCCGCTTGTGCGAAAGAGAATATGCCTCTCGCGTCCGGCATCGGAAATTCGATCGAAAGATCGAAACGTCTCCAGATGGCTGGGTCCAAAAGCTCAGAGTGATTTGTCGCCGCAAGAAGCAGTCCCGTCGCCGGCCAGTCATCGATTTGCTGGATCAAGACCGTAACGAGTCGCTTCAATTCACCGATCTCGCCCCGGTCGTCACGGCGCTTGGCGATCGCATCCAATTCATCAAGGAGGAGAACACAGTCCATCGACTTTGCGTAGTCGAGAACGTGCCGGAGATTTGTTCCGGTGCGGCCCAGATAGCTACTCATTACAGC
>NZ_RZPQ01001274.1:0-851 GCF_003999135.1 Mesorhizobium sp. M7A.F.Ca.CA.004.06.1.1
CCACCAGGATCGCGGATGCAGCCGCCTCGTCGCCTTCCGGCGAGACGAATATGGCGCGCGCCGCACCGCTGGAGATCAGCTTTTCGGCAGCCTTCTCGATATCGATCTCGCCCAGGGTGGAACGCGCCGGTTCGGGCTCGACAGCCGTCTGCTCTGTCGCCGTCGTATCGGGCATTGCGACCACATCCGGTGCCTCGGCCATGGCCGGCATCGCGGCGGCATAGGGCTCCGCTTCATCCGCACGTTCAGGCAGCTCCTGGCCAACCAAGGAGTCCTGCAGGACGGCAGGCTCGTGGCGGACAAATGGCTTGGCGACCGGCGCCTGCGCCACATGGGGCATCGCGACCTCATCGATCCGTTCAAAACGGGAACCGCTCGCCGGTCGCATCGCGCGACCTGAAAACAGCTCCCGCAGAAGCGTCACGATGGCCATGATCAGCAGCGATGCGGCGAAAGCCGCGCCGACGATCGGCCCGACCTTCGGGAAGTAGGCCTCGGAGGGAACCGAAGCCTTCGAGGCGATCCGCGCGTCGACCGGCAGATAGTTGCGATCCTGGCGCGAAGCGGCTTCGCGGTAGTTGGTCAGGTACAGTTCGAGTTGCTGTCGCTTGGCGGTCGCGTCGCGCTGCAGTGCGTCGAGATCGACCTGTTGTTCGCCGGCCTGCGCCGAAGCGGCTTTCAATGTGTTGACGTCGGCGACAAGCTGGTTCTCGCGGGCCTTTGCCGTCTCGGCCTGCATCAACAGGCCTTTCATGATCTTCTGGGCCTCGCTGCGAATCTGTGCGTCGAGATCGGACAGTTGCGATTTCAGCGCGCGAATGCGCGGATGATTGCCAAGCAGTGTCGTCGAC
>NZ_RZPQ01001275.1:0-847 GCF_003999135.1 Mesorhizobium sp. M7A.F.Ca.CA.004.06.1.1
GTGTTCGATGTGCCGAACCGTGCCGCGCCGCCGACGTGATTGAAGCCATCTCGTAGTCGACCCAATCCCATCCACAAGGAGCAAACCCGTGAAACGCCTGGCCTTTTCGCTTGTCTTCTCGCTGCTGGCCTCGACAGCCCTGGCCTTCCCGGTCACGGTCGACAGCTGCGGCAAGCCGCTGACCTTCGATGCGCCGCCGAAGCGCGCCGTCATCCAGGATCTCAACATGGCCGAGATGGCTTTCGCGCTGAAACTGCAGCCGTCGATCGTCGGCCTGACCGGCATCACCGGATGGTACAAGGTGGGTCCCGAATTCAAGGCCGAGCAGGGTTCGATCCCGGAACTGGCGCCGAAATATCCGACGCTCGAAAACCTCGTCGCGGTCGAGCCGGATTTCTTCTTCGCCGGCTGGTATTACGGCATGAAGCCGGGCGGCGAGGTGACACCCGATACGCTTGCTCCGCACGGCATCAAGACGCTGGTGCTGACGGAAAGCTGCGTCCATCTCGACAAGAGCCGCCCAGCCGCCTCGATGGACCTGCTCTATGGCGACGTCGAAAAGCTGGGCAAGATTTTCGGCAAGGAGGCCGAGGCGGAGAAGCTTGTCTCCGGCTGGAAGAAGCAGCTCGCCGACATCACCGCCAAGGTCGGCAACGGCAAGGGTACGCGAGTGTTTCTCTATGATTCCGGCGAGGACAAACCGTTCACAGCAGGCAAGTTCGCCATCCCCAGCGCCATGATATCAGCCGCCGGCGGCGACAACATCATGGGCGACATGGAGACCAGCTGGGGCAACACGGACTGGGAAACGGTGGCGTCGCGCAATCCGCAATTCCTCATCCTGCTC
>NZ_RZPQ01001276.1:0-844 GCF_003999135.1 Mesorhizobium sp. M7A.F.Ca.CA.004.06.1.1
GCCGAAGCTGCCAATCTCCCCACAGGTGGGGGAGATGGCCGGCAGGCCAGAGGGGGGCGCGAAGGAACGCGACTTCTATTGCGATCGCCGCTAAGCCGCAGCGCTTCCCTGCCCGCTCAAATCCCGAAACCACCCCAACCCAGCTTCCGTCCCGGCCTTCGGCTTGTATTCCGCCCCGACCCATCCGGCATAACCAATGCGGTCGATATGCTCGTACAGGAAGGGAAAATTGATCTCGCCCGTCCCCGGCTCGTGACGGCCGGGATTGTCCGCAAGCTGGATATGCGCGATGCGGTCAAGGTTTGCCTCGATGGTACGGGCGAGATCCCCCTCCATGATCTGCATGTGATAGATGTCGTATTGCAGGAACAGGTTTTTCGAGCCGACGCGATCGATCAGCGCTAGCGCCTGGTCGGAGTAGTTGAGGAAGAAGCCCGGAATATCGCGCGTGTTGATCGGCTCGATCAGCAGCCTGATGCCGGCCTGCTCCAGCTTTTCCGCCGCGAAGGCGAGGTTTTCGGCAAAGACATCCTCCAGCACCTTGCGGTCGGCGGCGGCCGGCGCGATGCCGGCCAGGCAATTGACCTGCTCACAGCCGAGCGCCTGCGCGTAGGTGATCGCCTTGGCGACGCCTTGGCGGAATTCCGGCACGCGGTCCGGCAGCACGGCAATACCGCGTTCGCCCTTGCCCCAGTCGCCCGCCGGCAGGTTGAACAGCACCTGGGTCAGACCGTTCTTCTTCAACCGGGCGGCGACGACATCGGGCGCATGGTCATAGGGGCCGATATATTCGACGCCCTTGAAGCCGGCGCGGGCGGCGGCATCGAAACGATCGAGGAACTCA
>NZ_RZPQ01001277.1:0-841 GCF_003999135.1 Mesorhizobium sp. M7A.F.Ca.CA.004.06.1.1
GAGTAGCAACGCGCCGCAACAAAAAACCCGCCACGAAGGCGGGTTTTTGATCTGTAAAAAGCTCGTTTGGTTTAAGATCTTACTTGGTGCAAGTCATTATCCCAAAACCGCTTCGCACTTTTGGGCGACATGCACTTAGATGCCGAAACCTTCGAAACGCTTCTTGAACTTCGACAGGCGGCCGCCGCGGTCGAGCAGGGTCTGCTGGCCGCCGGTCCAGGCCGGATGGGTGGTCGGGTCGATATCGAGGTTCATCGTATCGCCTTCCTTGCCCCAGGTCGAACGGGTCGTGTATTCGGTGCCGTCGGTCATGACGACCTTGATGGTGTGGTAATCGGGATGAATAGCGCTCTTCATGGCTCGGTTCCTGGCTTGCCGGCGCGGCTGACGGGCATAAGCCTGCGTCGATGCGCCTCTTTTTAAAACTCGAAGCCGCAGCTATTGAGGAGCCACGGCTTCTAAAACGGTCGGCGAGCCTATACATCAGCCGGAATTGAATCACAAGGCCGCGGCAAGCGCATATTGAGGCGCAGACCCCAAGGGCGGCTGGAGGAAACATCGGGATGGCGCAAATCACCAGCGCAGACGAGCGCCGGCGTTCGCTCAAGCCGCTCCGGCGCCTGTTCCCCTACATCACGCACTATCGCACACTGGTCGTCGGCGCCATCATCTCGCTGGTCATCGCGGCGGCAACCACGCTGGCGCTGCCGCTGGCGGTGCGACGCATGATCGATTATGGTTTCTCGTCGTCCAGCACCACCTTCATTGCCGAATATTTCGCCGCCCTGGTGGCGATGGCCGCCGTGCTGGCGGCGGCATCGGCCGGCCGCTACTATTTCGT
>NZ_RZPQ01001278.1:0-837 GCF_003999135.1 Mesorhizobium sp. M7A.F.Ca.CA.004.06.1.1
CGTCGACACCGCGCAAAAGACCGGTTTCGCCTCCGAAGCCGGCGTCGCCACGACCGACGCACCCGACGAAGCGTTGCGCCGCATCGACGCCTGGCTCTGCGACCTCAAGGATTTTGCCATCAAGGATGGGCTGCATATCTATGGCCGCGCCCCTGAGGATGAGCCCGACGCCATGCGGCGACAAAGCGCTGACGCCGAGAAAGCGGCGCTGCTCGCCGCGCTTGATGGCCGCCACGTCAAGGCCGGTCCAGCCGGGGCGCCCGCGCGTGGCCGCTCGGACGTCTTGCCCACCGGCCGCAATCTGTTCACCTCGGACCCGCGCACCATGCCGACGCCGACCGCCTATGATCTGGGCAAGGCAGCGGCGGAGGAAGTCGTGCGCGGCTACATGCAATCGCACGGCGACTGGCCGCGCTCGCTGGTCATCGATCTCTGGGGCTCGGCTTCGCTGCGCACCGGCGGCGAGGAAATCGCGCAAGGCCTGGCTCTGATGGGCTGCCGGCCGCAATGGGATTCGGCGACCGGCCGCATCACCGGCATCGAGGTATTGCCGCCGGCGCCGCTCGGAAGGCCACGCGTCGATGTCACCTGGCGCATATCAGGCCTGTTCCGCGATATGTTCCCGACCCAGATCGCGCTGATCGATGCCGCCGCCAACGCGGTTGCCGCCCGCGACGAGGAGGATTCGGAAAACCCGCTCGCGGCCAAAACCCGCGCTGACGGCAAGATCAGCCCGCGCATCTTCGGCACCTCGCCCGGCACGTACGGCGCCGGCGTCGAGGATATCTTGTCCTCCGGCAACTGGGCGGCGCGCGAAGAAATCGGCCGCGCCTATCT
>NZ_RZPQ01001279.1:0-830 GCF_003999135.1 Mesorhizobium sp. M7A.F.Ca.CA.004.06.1.1
ATCGAAAAGCTGATCTCGGTGAGCGGCCGGACGAGCGGCCCGGCATTGTCGCTCGATGGCGGCAAGATCAGCATCGGCGCCGGCGCCGCACCTGGCGGCCACGCCGATGTCTGGCTGGTGCGCTATGCCAAGGGCATCGTCGAGGTGCCGGTGTCGCGCGGCGAAAACACCGGCCGCACCTTGCCCCACGCCAATGTCGTGCATGCGCTCGAAAAACTCGGCGGCTGGACCGGCGCGGCCACGACGTATCCGCTGCCCCACGCATCCGGCGGCCTGAGCACGGCCGTGCTCGTGCAGTCGCCCGGTGGCGGACCGATCCTGGCGGCCGCGACCGACTAGATCGCGCTTCGACAAGAGATTGCGCAACGCCGCATGGAGCGGCGCCGCATAGCACGGCCGCCAAGAGGGCGCGCCATCACGACCAACCCAAGGAGATCATCATGACCATTTCCCGCCTGACGCTGCCGGCGCTCGCTCTCGCTCTGTGCTCGACGGCGCTGTTTGCCGGCGGCATCGCCCGCGCCGACGACGCGACCAACGCGATGAAGCCGGCTGCAAATGCCATGAAACCGGCCGCGGATGCGATGAAGCCTGCAAACGATGCAATGAAGCCGGCCGATCCGATGGAAACCAATTCCATGAAGCCGGCCGCCGACGCCATGAAGCCGGCGACGGATGCGATGAAACCGGCAACGGATGCGATGGCTCCGGCCAACTAGTTCTGCCGCGTCTCAGCCGTTCATTCACAAGGGCGGCCCTTGGCGCTGCCCCTCACCTGCCTACCGGCATCCTCTCCCCGTATAGTGACGGGGAGAGGGGCGCTCATCGAC
>NZ_RZPQ01000127.1:0-10538 GCF_003999135.1 Mesorhizobium sp. M7A.F.Ca.CA.004.06.1.1
GGGCAAAGATCCGGCGCGGCGCGCTGGGCGCGTGCTGCCGGGCGGCCTGCAGGCCAAAGGCGGTGAGGGCAATGAAGGTGCCGCCGAGCAGCACGCCGGCAAGCAGCGGCCCGGTGGCGCCGCCGATGGCGACGCTGGCGGTGACGCCGGCAACTTCGATGAAGCACGCCAGCGCATAGGCGGCATAGAGGCCGGTCCGCCCCGCGATCTTCTGCCAGAACCAGACCGAGGGAAAGCCCGCAAGACCGGCGACCATCCACACAATGGCCTCGAAGACGCGGCTGCCGCCGCCTTGCCGGACGATGGCGACCAGGAATGTCGCCGTCACCACATAGCCAAAGCCGAACAGGCCGTAGGCGATGATGACCTTGACCAACGACCGGTCCATCCGCAGTGCCGGCTCGCGGGGGACTTCGCCGTTGCCGAGCGGACCCTCATTGACCAACAGAGCCACGAGGACGAAACCGCAGGCCGAAATCGCCGCCGACCATAGCCAGCCTGCCGCCCAGCCCGAATGCTCGGCGACCAGCACCGCCATCATCGCCGCCGATGCCGCTATGCCGAGCCCGACGCCGCCGAAATGCCAGGCCTGCAGGTCGTTGCGACCGGCAGCCGCGATATGGCTGAACACGATGCTGGCCATGAACACCATGACGAAGGCGCTGGCCAGACCGGCCAGAAAGCGGATGGCGAGAAAGGCCGCCATCGCTTCGGTCAGCCCCATCAGCGCGGCAAGGACCGCACTGGCGCCAAGCCCCGCCAGCATCAGCAGGCGCTCGCGCCCATGCGCCCAGCCGCCCGCCGCCGCCAACGCGCCGACGAGATAGCCGAGATAGTTGGCCGAGGCGATCCAGCCGGCATCGGCCGGCGACAGATGCAGTTCCTGCATCATGCCGGGCAGGATCGGCGTGTAGACGAAACGGCCGATGCCCATGGCAATCGCCATGGCAATCATGCCGGCGAAGGCGAAACGCAGCGCTGTCGAGGTGGCCGATGTCATTGCACTGCACAATAAGTGCAGGGATCGCTGAAACAATCGCCATCTGTTGGGCCAGTGCGTGCGCGGGACGCGGTGCTCGCCTCGACTTTCCCCAAGCCGAACGCTTCGCGCCTGCTCAGCAGCGACCGCCGGCGCGTAGCGGAGCCGTTTCGTGCACTGTCCGCCGTGCCGTCAGCCTGAACGGCACATCGCCCAGTTCGCGCTCCGACATGGTGTTCAGCACCGGATGCGAAAGCGGATCGATCAGCCATCTCTGCGCCTCGCCGTCCGGGCGCGGCTCATACGGCCTGCTCGCAGTGAAAAAGACCTTCAGCGACGACGACAAAATCCCTAACATTTCCGGCTCCACAGGTCTGTCTCTCCCGACAAAATCTGCCGTTTCGATATGCCTATCAATTGAGATTTCAGCCGGATCAGTTTAGAAAAACTCAATGGCCATGCTCAACCGCGTCCATCTCAACGGCCTCCGCGCCGTCGAAACCGTTGCCCGTCTCGGATCGCTGGCGGCGGCGGCCGGTGAGCTCAACGTTTCCGTCAGCGCCGTCAGCCAGCAGATCAGCCGTACCGAAAAACAGCTCGGCCAGGCGCTGTTCGAGCGAACGGCGAGCGGTCTGGTGCTGACCGAATTCGGCGCCGTCTTCGCGGCCCGCCTCGGTGCTGGATTTCGTGAGCTTTCCCAGGCCGTGGCCCTGGCCGACGAGGCTACGCAATGCACATTGGTGGTTTCGGTGGCGCCGGCCTTTGCCTCGAAGTGGCTGTTGCCCAGACTATCTCGCCACTTCGACCGGCATCCCAAAGTGCTGCTGCGCATCGACGCTTCGGTGCGGCTGGCCAATCTCGATCACTCGGACATCGACATCGCCATCCGGCTCGGCGACGGCAAATGGCCGGGCGGACGCACGGAACTGCTCTTGGCGCAGGAAGTCTTCCCGGTCTGCGCGCCGGCGATCGCCCAAAAACTGAAGTCGATCGAGGATCTTGCCCAGACCTGCGCGATCACCGACGAGCGGGCAATGATCAACTGGGAAAGCTGGTTCGAGACAGCAGGCGTTCCGCCTGTCACCTTCCTCAAGGGTGCGCGTTTCACCGACCCGATGCTGTGCCTGGAATCGGCGATTGCCGGCCATGGCGTGATGCTGGGCTGGCAATTGCTTGCCGCGGATGCGCTGACCGACGGGCGGCTGGTGGCGCCTTTCGGAATCCGCGCCCAGAGCGGGCTCGGCTATTGGCTGGTGACCTCGTCCGTCAAGGCGGAAAGCCGCAAGGTCCGTGATTTCAAGGTCTGGATCAGGGAAGAGATCGAGGCAACCATGGCGCGGTTCGGGTCCGTAAACCCAGAACCCGCCGGCGCGATCGCGGTGGAAAGGACGGAGGCACCGAGCTATGTAGAGTCGGACATCAAACTACGACAGGCAGGATCATGACCACACATTCGCGCGGCGTTTCCGCATCGATCGACCCGGTGAAGCTCGACAGGCTGGCGGAAGTCGCCATCAAGGTCGGACTGCAATTGCAGCCGGGGCAGGATCTGGTGCTGACTTCGTCGATCGCGGCACTGCCGTTGACCAGGCGGATCGTCGAGCACGCCTACAAGGCCGGCGCCGGGCTGGTGACGCCGATCTTCAACGACGACGAGATGACGCTGGCCCGCTACCGCTTCGGCGCCGATGCGAGCTTCGACCGCGCCGCCGGCTGGCTCTATGAAGGCATGGCGAACGCCTTTTCCAACAATGCGGCCAGGCTTGCCGTGCGCGGCGAGGATCCATCGCTGTTGTCGGCTCAGGATCCGGCGAAAGTGGCGCGCGCCAACAAGGCGAATTCGATGGCCTACCAGCCGGCGCTGGAAAAGATCACCGGCTTCGACATCAACTGGAACATCGTGGCCTATCCGGACCTCGCCTGGGCCAGGCAGGTTTTTCCTGACGATGCCGACGATGTCGCGGTCGTGAAGCTCGCCGACGCCATCTTCGCCGCGTCGCGGGTCGATGTGGAGGACCCCATCGGCAATTGGAAGGCGCACAACGCGGCGCTGCGCAGCCGCACCGAATGGCTCAACGGCCATGATTTCCATGCGCTGCACTTTGCCGGACCCGGCACCGACCTGACGGTTGGACTGGCGGACGGCCATGAATGGATGGGCGGCGCCTCGACCGCCAAGAACGGCATCACCTGCAACCCCAACATCCCGACCGAGGAAGTCTTCACCACGCCGCATGCAAGGCGGGTCGAGGGTCATGTCTCCTCGACCAAGCCGCTGTCCTACCAGGGCACGCTGATCGACGACATTTCGGTGCGTTTCGAAGAAGGCAGGATTGTCGAGGCCAAGGCATCGAAGGGCGAGGATGTGCTGAAGAAGGTGCTCGATACAGATGAGGGCGCGCGCCGCCTCGGCGAAGTAGCGCTGGTGCCGCATTCCTCGCCGATCTCGGCAAGCGGGCTGTTGTTCTTCAACACGCTGTTCGACGAGAACGCCGCCTGCCATATCGCGCTCGGCCAGTGCTATTCGAAGTGCTTCGTCGACGGCGCCTCGCTCAGCCAGGACGAGATCGCGGCGCGCGGCGGCAACAAGAGCTTCATCCACATCGACTGGATGATCGGTTCGGACAAGATCGACATCGATGGTGTCCACAAGGACGGCGCCCGCGTGCCCGTCATGCGCAAGGGTGAATGGGCTTGACCGTACGGAGGGTGCGATGGCCTTCGACCTGGCGGTCAAGCGTATCTACGAGCCACCCGCGCCCGATGACGGGCAGCGGGTTCTGGTCGACCGCATCTGGCCGCGCGGTGTCAGCAAGGAAGACGCTGCGCTGACGCTGTGGTTGAAGGACATCGCACCGAGCGACGACCTGCGAAAGTGGTTCGGCCATGCGCCGGCGCGCTGGCCGGAGTTTCAGGAGCGGTATCGTGCTGAGCTGGACGGGAACGGCGAGGCGGTGAGTGAATTGCGAGGCTTGATCAGCCACGGCAAGGTGACGCTGCTCTATGGCGCGCATGATGAAGCGCATAACAATGCGGTGGCGCTGGCGGGGTATCTCAGCGCAAGCGCTCACAATTAGCCATCGTTAGCCAGACCTTCGTCATCCTCGGGCTTGACCCGAGGATCCATGCCGCGACCTCAGTCGAAAGGCGCAGCGGAGCAGAATCTGCACCGTTGCAACACGGATAGATCACGGCATGGATCCTATGGTCTGCGCTGCGTCGCTCCGCTCCTTGCTTCGCCATAGGATGACGAAGTGAGGTGTATGCGCTGCCCTACTTCACCACCGCCTCATAAACATCAGCCTTGAACCCCACCAGAATCCGATCCCCAACCTCCAGCACCGGTCGCTTGATCACGGTCGGCTTGGCCAGCATCAGCGCCTTGGCCTTCTTTTCGTCGAGGCTCTGCTTGTCGTTGTCCGGCAGTTCGCGAAACGTGGTGCTACCCTTGTTGAGCAGCTTTTCCCAGCCGACCTTGCCCGCCCAGCCATCCAGCCGCTTCGCGTCCAGTCCCTCTGCCCTGAAATCGTGAAACCTGTAGGCCACGTCATGGCCTTCCAGCCAGAGGCGCGCCTTCCTGACCGTGTCGCAGGTGGTGATGCCGTACATGATGATCGTCAAAACAGTGGCCCTTCCGATTTCGAATCTGACCGCAGATTAAGGACGCTCTGCGCGCTTTGCCAGCGCTCCCCGGCATGCCTTCGGTTTTGCCCTTGCCAACACTAAGGAATTTCCCTAAGTATTTTGACAGCGCCTCAGGACCAACCAATGACAAGCCTTCAGACCACAACTCCGAGCCCTCCGCCGATCGACGGCATCTTTCGCGCACTGTCCGATCCGACGCGGCGACGCGTGGTGGAGCGGCTGAACCGCAGCCCTGCCTCGGTCAGCGAGCTTGCCCAACCGTTCGACATGGCCCTGCCCTCCTTCATCGAACATCTCAAAATCCTCGAAGGTTGCGGGCTGGTGCGCTCGCAAAAGACCGGCCGGGTCAGGACCTATCAACTGGCGCCCGAGCCGCTGAAGCTTGCCGAAAACTGGCTGGCCGAACAGCGCACGCTGTGGGAGCGCCGCCTCGACCAGTTCGACGCCTATGTGATGACCCTCAAGGAGACAGAAAAATGATCTATCCCCTCAAGCCGGATCCCAGACTGGACCTCGTGCTGGAGCGCGTCATCGATGCGCCGCGCGAATTGCTGTGGCGCGCCTTGACGACGCCGGAGCACGTCAAGCAATGGTTCACGCCGAAGCCTTGGATGATCACCGACTGCGAGATAGACCTCAGGCCGGGCGGGCTGTTCCGCACGCGCATGCAGTCGCCCGACGGAACCGAGGTCAACGACCGCCATTGCTGCTATCTCGAAATCGTGCCGAACGAGCGGCTGGTGTGGACGGATGCATTGTTGCCGGGTTACCGGCCGTCAGGGGAACCCTTCATCACCGCTGTTATCTCCTTGCAGCCGGACGGCAAGGGCACGCGCTACACCGCCACCGCCATCCATCGCGACGAGGCGACCCGCAACAACCATGAGGAGATGGGTTTCTTCAACGGCTGGGGCACGGTGGCCGATCAGCTTGGGCAGTACGTGAAGACGATCTGATCTTCCCACATGACGGCCAGGACGTTGTCTTGGCCGTCATGCTTGTTTTCAACCCGGGAGCGAAGAGAGCAGTCTCCCGGTGGCATTTCCGCCTCAATAATAGAAGCGCTCTTCGGTGATCTTGCCGTTCTTGACTGTGTAGAGGCCAACTTCATCCATGGTGACGCGCTCGCCGGTGGCCTTGGGCGTGATGTCGAACTTGAAGCGCACCGCGAACTGGTCTCCGTTGACATAGGGGCCCTCGACCGAGCCGCCATGCACTTCGTTGTTCTCCTGCCACCACTGGCCCTTCTGCTTGAGAGCCTCCTTGCCATGGGAGATGGCCATCGGCCCCGCCATGGCTTCGAGACTGACGATATCATCGGCATTGTACTTCTCGGCAGCAGCTTCGTTATCGCCCTGCTTGAGCAGTTCGGTGAAATCTTTGGCAATTTCCGCGATGGTCATTTGTGTTCCTCCTGTCAGACGCACTGCAAATGGGGAACAGCTTGCTGGCCTGCCACCATTGCCGGCACTACAGCTGACAAGCCGTGTCAGGACGATTGATATAGCGGCTGTATGACGACGATTTCTCACATGCCGGCTAGGGAATCGTCCTGACCGGTCAATTGCCAGGTCGCCGGACATTTGTATTCACCCTGGTGGCTACGGATCAGCGAAAAACTCCGCACTGTCCAGGATATCGGCTCAACGATCCGTTCCCGCACTTTTGGAACGCCCCTCCTGTCGCGAAGCAGCGTGACATGTGGCTCCAGCGAGGTCGTGATGAATGGCTTTAGCGGGCTGTCGTCAATTACGGCAGAGAGCTTGCGCCAGAAGGCTTGCAAAGTCGGCGAATGGTCGCTGCTGCGAAGCACCAGCGCCCCGCCGCCGAAAGCCGACAGGCGGTCGAAGCAAACATCGAATGGTGTGGCTTGCATCAGCAAGCCGACATGGCGGGCGATCTCCACCACACGCTTCTGTTTGCCGTCGCCAAGGCCGATCAGGGATATGTGCATTTGATCGGTTGGCGTCAGCCATCCCCGCAATCTCAGTTCCTGATTGTAGTGCTCAGCCCTGCGCCGCAGCATGGCATTGACCGGGTCTTCAACGAGAAATCCGTAAAACAGATGCGGCTCCCGGATCGGGCTCTGTCCTTCAAATCGGAAAAAGGTCTGACCGTTCTTCGCGGTTCCGTATGAAAATTGCCCACTCACAACCGATCTCGTCCGGCAGATTGTATCAAGCCGAGAAGCTTAGAACAAAAAGGGAACGAATCAAGTGAAAACAAAACCGGCGCTAATGGTTTCCGCATCAGCGCCCGCAAGCTTAACGGCGGAGCAAGCATTTTCGAGCAGGGGCCGAACCCTACGATCCGTAGCCGATGATGCCCTGACCTCCCGAAAATCGTGGATCGACCAGTCGACATACCCCCGGCCGTTGACCGACGGCTTGTAGCCACCGCGCGGCGTGTGCTCCGGTTATTTAACGTCGACAAAATTAGCTTGGTAGCACCGGGCAGTTGGCACCACGGCGCAGGCTGATATGCGCCACGTCTCCGACGCTGAATTGGGAACCCTCGGCCTGGCGCGGCGCATCGATGACAACAGGCGCGCCCTGCCCGAGTTCGGCATGAAGGCGCAGCGTGCGACCGTGAAAGACGACGCTGTTGACGCGCGCCGGCGCGGTGCCGGGCGCGGCCTCGGTCATCGCCAGCAAATCCTCCGGACGCACGCCGATGGTGCGGGTGGCGCCCTCGGCAGGTGCCTCGCTAGTTTCAGAAATAGCCTCCAGCGGCAGGGCGCCGGCGGCGAAGCGCAGGCGATCGCCGTCTCGGCCGACGAAGCGCGATTGCAGGAGATTCATGGTGCCGATGAAGCTCGCCACAAACTTCGTGGCGGGCCGGTCGTAAAGGGTGGCCGGCGGCGCGATCTGCTCGATGCGGCCCTTGTTCATGACGACGATGCGGTCGGAGATCGACAGCGCTTCGGTCTGGTCGTGGGTGACCATGACGAAGGTGGTGCCGAGCCGCGACTGCAGCCGCTTCAGTTCAACCTGCATCTGTTCGCGCAGATGCGCATCGAGCGCCGACAGCGGCTCGTCGAGCAGCAGCACGCGTGGTTCGCAGACGATGGCACGCGCCAGCGCGACGCGCTGGCGCTGGCCGCCCGACAGTTCGGAGACGCGGGCGCCAAGCTTGTCGGCGAGACCGACCATGTCGAGGGCTTCGCCGGTTCGCTTTGCCTGTTCGGCTCCAGACAGTTTGCGCAGTGACAGACCGAAGCCGACATTTTCGGCGACATTCATGTGCGGGAACAGCGCATAATCCTGGAACACGGTGTTGACCGGCCGGTCGAAGGGCCGAAGGGCCGTGATATCGCGACCATCGAGCAACACCTTGCCGCTCGACGGGCTTTCGAAACCGGCGATGACGCGCAGGCTGGTGGTCTTGCCGCAACCCGACGGCCCGAGCAGCGTGACAAACTCGCCGCTGATAATGTCGAGGTCGACGGCGTCGAGCCCGACGATGCCGCCAGGAAAAATCTTCGAGACCGCCTGCAGCCGCACGAGTGGATCAGGCGCCATCGCGAACCTCGGACGGCTTCGTGGTGTTGACCCAGAGGATCTGGCAACGCTCGGTGCCCGGATTGCGGAAGGCATGCAAAAGCGTGCTCTTGAACGCAAAACTGTCGCCGGCCTTCAGCACGTAATTTGTCGAATCCACCACCAGTTCGACCTCGCCGGCCAGCACGAAGCCGAATTCATGGCCGGCATGGGCATAGGCCTCGGCCGTGCCGCCGCTGGCTTCCACCGTCACCAGCATGCCGGTCAGCGTCGCGCCCGGGGGTGACAGCAGCGCCTTGGCAATGCCTTCCGACTTCACCGGGATCTGCCGCCGCTTGTCGGCGCGCACGCAATAGAGATCGTTGGCCGCATCGTTGCCGTCGGCGATCAGCGCCGACGGCTCGATGTCGAGGGCGGCGGCGAGCGGCCAGATCACCTTGACGCGCAGCGAGGACATGCCGCGCTCGATCTGGCTGAGCGCCCCGATCGACACACCAGCTTTTGCCGCAAGATCGGCCAGCGACAGATTGCGCTCCAGCCGCAGCGCCCGCACGCGCCGGCCGACCCGCACATCGGCATCGTCCTTCGGCTTCTCAGCCGGTTCGTCCAGCATGTCCATTTGTTAGTCCTTATTGCAGTGCTTAGGGCCGGTGGCGACCAAGGCCGGCTTCAGGGTTGGATAGCTATCGGGCGTCAGTGCTGCCCCTCATCGCCCTGCCGGGCACTTCTCCCCGTATAGTGACGGGGAGAAGTGGCTGGCCGCAACGCCGGCGCCATCCTTGCAACGCTGATGATTGGCGAAATGGGCGATGACAGCGTCCCTCTCCCCGTCACTATACGGGGAGAGGATGCCGGCAGGCAGGTGAGGGGCAGCGCAAACTTCGGCAATTGGTCGCCTCGAATACGGTTGAAACTCACCCGCCCGCCTTGACCTTTTCAAACATCTTGGCGAGGTCGTCATTCTGTTTCATCGGCCCGGTGAAGATGGTGGTCTTCAGCAACACCTCGGGATCGGATGGCAGCTGCAATTTCTCAAGTTCCTCCTTCGGCACGGTGGCGAAGGCGGAGTTCAGCGAGCTGCCGTAGCCATAGGCCTGGATCAGGTATTTGCCGGAGTCGGCATCCAGCCGGCTGTTGATGAAGTCATAGGCGAGATCGACATTCTTGGCGTCCTTGAGCATGACGAAGCCGCAGGCCCAGGTCAGCATGCCCTCCTTCGGCTTCATGAACTCGACCGGCACGCCCTGCTTCTTCAGCGACGTGGCGGACGCGTTCCAGGTCATGGCGGCGACCAATTGGCCGCTGGCCAACGCCTGTTCGACGGAGGTCATGTCGGTGGTGTAGTTGGAGAGCAGCGGGCGCTGCTCGCGCAGCTTCTCGGCCACCTTGTCCATTTGCTCCGGCGTCATGTCGAACGGATTGACGCCGGCGAGCAGTGCGGCAACGACCGGCGTGTCGTGCACGGCGTCGATCGTCGCCATGCGGCCGGCATACTGCTTGTCCCACAAAAGGTTCCAGCTCGCTTCCGGGTTCTTCACCAGATCGGTTCGGTAGAGGATCGAGGTGTTGCCCCAGTCCCATGGCACCATCCAGACCTTGCCGTCGCCGGCCTGCAGGTCGGGCAGGTTCTTGAACACCGGGAAGATCGAATCCCAGTTCTTGATGCGCTTGGTGTCGATCGGCTGCAGCAGGCCTTCCTTGTTCCAGCGCGCCACCTTGTCATAACAGGGATGCGCGATGTCGGGGCGGAAGCCGGCCTTGACCTTGGTGAAGGCGTCATCGTCGTCACCGAAGATGGAGGCCTCGACGCCATCGGGATGCGCGGCAAGGAAGCTCTTGTTGAAATCGGGCAGTTCATAGCCCGACCAGGTGAAATATTGCAGCTTGTCGCCGGCGAAAGCGACGGTCGACGACAGCGTCATCGCGAACGCCGTCAATCCAGCGCAAACAGTCTTTGCAGAGATCGATTTCAGGTCGAATGCCATTGCAGTTCTCCTCTCTTGGTTTGTTTTGGTTGTGATGGATCCGCGGGCTTTGGCGCCGTGGCGGACAGGCCGCGATGGCGCAGGATTTCAGCTGCTGCAGCGATGATGAAGGACACAGCCAGGATCGACGTGCCCAGCGCCATCACCGTCGGCAGCGACTTTGGAAAACGCAGCTGGCTCCAGATGTAGAGCGGCAGCGTCGGCTCGGTGCCGGCGAGGAAGAAGACGACGATGAATTCGTCGAAGGAGATCAGGAAGGCCAGCATGAAGGCCGAAACGATGGCCGGCAGGCTGAGCGGCAGCATGACCCGCCGGAACGTCGTCCAGTCGGAGGCGCCGAGATCGAGCGCCGCCTCGCGAATGGTTTTCGGGACGGCGGCGAAGCGGCTGCGCATGAACACCACGGTCGTCGGCAGCGCCACCAATATG
>NZ_RZPQ01001280.1:0-827 GCF_003999135.1 Mesorhizobium sp. M7A.F.Ca.CA.004.06.1.1
GTGATGACGGTCATGGCTGTTCCCTTGGCGCTGCGTCCCCCTCCCCCTTGAGGGGAGGGTCCGGCCGTAGACCGGGGGTGGGGTCCTCTGCGGAGCGCGCCGACATCAAGAAACGTCGAGCACTGCGGTGGCGACCCCACCCGGACCTGCGGTCCGACCTCCCCTCAAGGGGGAGGTGAGGTTGGGCTATTTCTGCGGCGCCTGGTCGATGATCGATTGCATCGTCTCTTGTGCGTTGGCTATGGCGCCGTCGACATCGTCGCCGAAGAAGACCTCGTTGATCATCTGCGTCCACGGCCCGTTGGCGGAGTTGATCAGGTCGTTGAACACCACCGAATAGGGCGTCTTGCCCTTGGTCATGGCCTCGGCGGCGACCTGGTAGCGCGGATCGAGATCCTTCAGCGCCTCCTTGGCGATGTCGCCGCGCACCGGCAGGCTGCCGTATTTGGCAAGGATGGTCTGGCCTTCAAGCGAATAGGCGAAGTCGAGGAACTCCTTCACCACGGGCAGTTTCGTGGTGCCCTTGGTGACGACGAAATTGTCGCCGCCGGCAAAGGACGACCAGCCGCTGTCCTTGCCCGGCAGGAAGGTGACGCCGTAGTCGATATCGGGATACTGGGTGTTGAGCGCGCCGATGGCGAAGGCGCCGGACGGCGAGATGCCGATATTGCCGGCGGCAAATGCCGCAAAGAAGTTGGCGCCGGTATCGGTCTGCGCGCCCGCCGGCACCAGGTCCTTCTTGACCATCGAGCGGTAGAGATCGATGGCGCCGCGCAGTTGCGGGCTGTCCAGCGTCGCCTTCGAGCCGTCTTCGCTCAGGATGTCGC
>NZ_RZPQ01001281.1:0-825 GCF_003999135.1 Mesorhizobium sp. M7A.F.Ca.CA.004.06.1.1
AAGCCGGTTGCCCAGTCTGCTGAGCACCATCGTGCCAAGTTGGCCGATGGCGGAGATCCAGCCCTGGCGGCGAGCCCGGCCGCGAAGCAATTGCTTTTTGGATTCAGGCGTTTCGAGGATGACGCTGACAGGGCCGACGCGGTCGGTGATCGCGTTGACGATAGCCCAGACATGCTGGCCGCCTCCGGTGACGACCACGATCCGCGTACTGGATTCTGATGCTGCCATGGATCTTGCCCCCTCCAAGCAACCCGTTCTTGATAATGGTCGGGATGCTAGGGCGTCCGGGTTAATCCTTGGTGATCAGCCTTCGATACACAGTCAGCGCTTGAATTCGATGATATCGAGATTCGATTCGTAATAGGGCGCCGGAAATTCGATGCGCCATTCCTTGGCGCTGTTGCGGAAGGCATAGCCGACCTGGTCGGTTTGCGGGCCGCTGCCATAGGGCTTTGCCGGATCATCGTTGACATAGAAGGAACCGAGATAGATCGCGCGTTTCTCGCCATCGTCGAAGAAACGGCCCTTGGTGCGCTGCGAGCCGCTGATCTTTTCCAGCCGCCAGCCGGAACCGTCGTCGGTGACCTTGCACTTGAACCAGCCATAGATGACGAGCGGCAAAGACCCGCCGGCCTTGATGGTGCGGCACCGCCAACTGCCGGTCAGGTCCTTGTCGGAAAAGGCCACCAGCGGTTTTGCCAGCAAGGCGTCGAGTTGCTTGACCTCGGCCGCATCTCCAGCTTTCGCCTCGGCAAGCGCCGCCTTGCGCGTCTCGCCATAATTGTCGAGCCGCTTCTTGTCGGCCGGGGTGATGAGTTTCTGTAC
>NZ_RZPQ01001282.1:0-821 GCF_003999135.1 Mesorhizobium sp. M7A.F.Ca.CA.004.06.1.1
GTCTTGTAGGCCTCATAGCGCCTGTCCATCATGGCGTGCAGCGACCCCGGGCGCGGACGCCTGTCGCCGATCCCGGCCAGGGGCGCGAAGGTCAGTGCCGGCGAGCCTTCGAGATCGCCAGGCATCAGGAAGCGGCCGGGCGGCAAGGTCGAAAGCGCCCGCTCGTCGAGCTTGCAGGCCTTCAGATAGGCGGCGAAGTTCTCGGCTAGCCGGCGCGCCGTCATCTCGTCGGCATCGGCGTTCGGATCGATCCCGGCCGACAACGCCCGCCAGCTCTGCGACAGGTCCTCGCGCACCGGCAGAACGGCCATTTCGAAGGCTTCCTGCGAAAAATCGGCGAAGGACTTGCCGAGCAGCGGCAGATCGAGCAGCCATTCGCCGGGATAGTCGACAATATCGACCGACAGTCTGCCCGAGGAAAACATGCGGCTCCAGCCGGAGGCCGATTCATATTCGATGGTCAGCCGCAGTTCCGAAATGGCGCGCGTCGAATCGGGCCAGGCGCGGTCGTTGAGCAGGGCGGCAATGTGGTCCTCGTACTGGAAACGCGGCACCGCGTCGTCGGGCTGCTGCTCGAGGAAGGCGCGGGCGATGCGACCCGATTTCTGCGCTTCGAACAGCGGCAGGCGCCCGCCATGGATCAAATTGTGGACTAGGGCCGATATGAACACTGTTTTGCCGGCGCGGGACAATCCGGTCACGCCGAGGCGCAGCGATGGGCAAAAAAGCCCGGTGGCGCGGCCTGACAGCGTGTCGAGGGCAATCCTCGCCTCGTCGGTGAAGGTGGTCAGCGATGATGCCAAAATATGCTCTCTCGGACT
>NZ_RZPQ01001283.1:0-819 GCF_003999135.1 Mesorhizobium sp. M7A.F.Ca.CA.004.06.1.1
GTTCTGGACAGCGGCGTGCCGATCCTGATGGTGGGCCTCGACGTCACCATGCAGGTGCTGATCGAGGCGCCGCAATATGCCGAGCTCGCGACCATCGACACGCCGCTCGGACGGCTCGTCAACGACTGGCTGCTGTTCTACGAGAAGCTGCACCGCAACTCGATGGGCGTCGGCGGCGCCATGCACGATCCCTTGGCGCTGGCGCTGGCCATCGATCCGACATTGGTGCGCACGCGCCCTGCCCATATCGGCGTCGATCTGTCCGGCACCTACGCCTTCGGCGCGACCATCGCCGATTACTGGGGCGAGCGCGGTGAAAAGGACAATGCCCGCATCGCCCATGAGGTCGACGCGGACCGCTTCTTCAAGCTGATGTTCGACCTGCTGCGGGATTGAACGGAGCGCCGCGGCGCAGGCAGCGCTTCAAGATAGGAATTTTTTCTTGACTCCCTGCACTCAGCTATGGTACATTTTTGCCTATGGTGCTGATTTGCGCCAGTGACCCGCCGCACAGGCGGGTTTTTCGTTTGATGCTCCGTCAAATCTCCCGCGCGACGAATTCAGCCGCGTGAGATGACAGGGTCAGTTGAGCTGGTTGAGGATTCCAGAGCTGCTCGCGACCGTCAAACTCCTGTAGATCAGGAACGCCAGCGTACAGATCGCGGCCAGCGAGATCGGCACGCCGAACGGCACCACGCCCTTGCGGTCCAGATGCTGGACGACAAGCCGAAAAGCACCCGCGGGCAGCATGAACGGGTTTTTCACGATGACCGCGGTTGCCAAAGCGAAAACCAGAAGCAGCACTGAAAACACTGCGAG
>NZ_RZPQ01001284.1:0-810 GCF_003999135.1 Mesorhizobium sp. M7A.F.Ca.CA.004.06.1.1
CTTGCAGACCTCGTCCTTCATGTCGTTGGGCGAGACCGTGTCGCCATAGGGCGCCAGCGTGGTGACGGTGGCCGAGCCGGCGGCAGGCGCGTCAAAACCTTGATCGAGCAGTTTTGCCGCGGTCTCGGCACGTGTGACCGCCGATTTCTCGCCAAGCACCACCGCGACCAGCGTGCGCCCGTTGCGGGTCGCCGAACCGATCATGTTGAAGCCGGAAGGGCAGACAAAGCCGGTCTTCATGCCATCGGCGCCGGGATAACGGCCAATCAAGAGATTGTAGTTGGGGATAGCCTTCTTGCCGACGGCAAGGCCTTCGATCGAGAACCACGGCGCATATTGCGGAAATTCGCGGCGGATCGCCATCACCAGCACGGCGAGGTCGCGCGCCGTCGTGTACTGATCCGGCGAATAGAGCCCGTTCGGATTGACGAAATGCGTGCCGTTCATGCCGAGCCGGGTCGCTTCGGCGTTCATCCGGTCGGCAAAGGCCGCCTGCGAACCGCCGACATTTTCGCCCACCGCCATGGCGATGTCGTTGGCCGATTTGACCAGCATCATCTTCAGCGCGTTGTCGAGTCGCATCACCGAGCCCGGCTTGAAGCCCATCTTGCTTGGCGGCTCGGCGGCGGAGTGTTTGGTCACCTTGATCGGCGAATCAAGCTGAACCTCGCCGGCGGCGATCGCCCGAAAGGTGACATAAGCGGTCATCAGCTTGCTCAGCGATGCCGGATACCAGCGCTTGAACGCGTCCTGATGCTGCAGGATCTTGCCGCTGCCGAGATCGAATACGACCACCGGATTGGCCAGCGC
>NZ_RZPQ01001285.1:0-805 GCF_003999135.1 Mesorhizobium sp. M7A.F.Ca.CA.004.06.1.1
GCGGCAAGGTCGCGTTCACCTGCGGTGCGGACGAACACGGCGCTACTCGATGCCCAGCTTGGCCTTGACGAGGTCGTTGACGGCTTGCGGGTTGGCCTTGCCGCCGGTCGCCTTCATCACCTGGCCGACGAACCAGCCGGCCATGCTCGGCTTGGCGCGCGCCTGTTCGACCTTGTCGGGATTGGCGGCAATAACGTCGTCGACGGCCTTCTCGATGGCGCCGGTGTCGGTGACCTGCTTCATGCCACGGCTCTCGACCAGTTGGCGAGGGTCGCCGCCCTCATTCCAGACGATCTCGAACAGGTCCTTGGCGATCTTGCCGGAGATGGTGCCATCCTTGATCAGATCGATGACCGCACCGAGCTGCTCGGGTGAAACCGGAGCGTTTTCAATGTCTTTTCCGGCCTTGTTCAATTGCCCGAGCAGATCGTTGATGACCCAATTGGCGGCAAGCTTGCCGTCGCGGCCGGCGGCCACCTTCTCGAAATAATCGGCGATCGGCTTTTCCGACACCAGGATCGAGGCGTCATAGACGGACAGGCCGAGCGACGCGATCAGCCGCGCCTTCTTGTCGTCCGGCAGTTCCGGCAATTCCTTGGCCAGCGCATCGACATAGGCCTGGTCGAATTCCAGCGGCAAAAGGTCGGGATCGGGGAAGTAGCGGTAATCATGCGCCTCTTCCTTGGAGCGCATCGAACGCGTCTCGCCCTTGACGGCGTCGAACAGCCGCGTCTCCTGATCGATCTTGCCGCCATCCTCGAGGATGGCGATCTGCCGGCGCGCCTCATAGTCGATGGCCTGGCCG
>NZ_RZPQ01001286.1:0-804 GCF_003999135.1 Mesorhizobium sp. M7A.F.Ca.CA.004.06.1.1
CGCTGGAGGTGCTGTTGAACCGCCATGGCTTCGTCAGCGAGCGCGATCTCGAAGCGGGCAAGGCAGTCGATCCGGCAGCGACGCCCAAGAGGGTGCTGAAGGCGGAAAACGTGCCCGCAGTGCTGGCCAAGGGTGGTCCTTGCGACCGGTCGGCGGCGCGGCCGGCGCGGTTCAAGGCCGGCGACCCCGTACGGACCAAAAACCTCAACCCGACCGGCCACACGCGGCTGCCGCGCTATGCGCGCGCCAAGCAGGGGGTGATTGAGACGGTGCACGACGGTTTCGTGTTCCCCGACAGCAACGCGCATGGACACGGCGAAAATCCGCAATGGGTCTACACCGTGGTTTTCGAAGGGCCGGAAATCTGGGGCGAGGACGCCGACCCGACGCTGAGCGTCTCGATAGACGCCTGGGAGAGCTATCTTGAGCCGGCGTGATACGGATCTGCCCGAGCTGCCGCCGGGCGTCGATACGCCGGTGTTTGCCGAGCCGTGGCAGGCTGAGGCGTTCGCCATGACGGTGGCGTTGCACGACAAGGGCCTGTTTTCGTGGAGCGAGTGGGCGCAGGCGCTGTCGATCGAAGTGAAGAAGCCAGGCGCCGCGGCTGACGGCCATGACTATTACGAACATTGGCTGGCCGCGCTGGAAAGCCTGCTTGCCACCAAAGGGCTGGCCGCCAAGTCGGATGTCGACGCCATGGCTGAAGCCTGGGAGCGCGCCGCGCATGCCACGCCGCACGGCAAGCCGATCCTGCTGGAAAACGATCCCCAGCCGATTCGATAAGGTGTGGGGTGAGCTTGTATG
>NZ_RZPQ01001287.1:0-804 GCF_003999135.1 Mesorhizobium sp. M7A.F.Ca.CA.004.06.1.1
GGCTTCGGCGCGGCGGGTGAAGCCTTGTTGGTGCTGGCCAACAAGCTGCCGGTCAATCTGCGCAATCCGGAAGTGGTCGATCACTATCGGCGGCGGTTTCCGGCGAGCCCGTAACACATCGCGGTTTCGCCCCAATTCTCCGCGACGTTGAGAGCCATGCCGATCCACGGCTCGCATTCCTGGTAGTCGTCGTCTGTTCGCTCTGCGCCATGCCGTCATTCGCGGCCGAAAGCAGTTATGTCTATTGCGACAACGGACTGCGCTGCTTCAAGGCGCCCTGCCCGTCGAACAGCGTGCTCGACCTTGCCACCGGGGCGATCATCAAGGGCGTCTCGATCGATCCAAGCGGATTGCCGCAGGCCGACAAGGCGATAACCGATCTTTCCGACGCGCTTTATGCCGGCAAGATCGTCGTCAGGGGCTCGATCGAGCACCGCACCCCAGACCATCACCGGCGAGAAGTACAATCTGCCCTGGCTGGTCGCGACCCGTATCGTGCGGACCGCCAAGGACAGCGAACGCAAGCACTGTTCGTCGCACTGATAGGCAGTTCAGCCCTGGTCACGCGCCAAGCAGCTGCTCTATTTCGGCAGCAATCCGCAGCAGGCGCCGGTCATGCCCGTTGCGCGCCACCAGCATCAATCCGGCGGGCAGCGGAGTGCCCGGCATCGGTAGCGAGATCGCGCAGAGATCGAACTGGTTGGCGACCTGCGTGTTGCGCAGCAGCAGGCCCTCGGTGCGGTCGCGCAGCTCGGCGTCGTCAGCCATCGAGACGATGGTCGGCGCCGTCACCGGCGTGGTCGG
>NZ_RZPQ01001288.1:0-803 GCF_003999135.1 Mesorhizobium sp. M7A.F.Ca.CA.004.06.1.1
GGCGCGACGTCCTGGAGCAGTTGAGCAGCGAGTCCAACTCGGCTGCCGCCTCGCTTGTCCTGTTCGATGACCGAGCCCCGCCAAAATTCATCGCGACCGATTTGATCTCGCCAGTGCTGGAGGCTTTCGACGCTGCCAATGGATGGCAGAAGAGCGAGGAGGTGCAACTCCTCTTCTCGATGACCCCGCCTTCGGCTTTTGTCTACGACGCCGATTATTTCCCCGCCGGAGCTCTGGCAAGCAATCACCTGCGCCTCGATCGCACCCGGCCGCTGGGGATTGGCGGACAGATTGGTTCGTTCATCGTCATGCCGACGGGGGAAATGGCACTGTTTTCGACCGAGCGCTGGCGCGACAACGATCGTCCTTCGGCAGACGATCTCGCGCGAATGAACGCGCTGCGGCCGCATCTGGCGCGTGCCAGCCTGATTGCGGCGAGGCTCGGGCTTGAGCGCGCGCAAGGAACAGTTGCGGCAATGGAAAGAATGGGACTGCCGGCTGCTGTCCTTTCATCCAATGGACGCGTGCTGGCCACCAACCCGCTGCTTGAGGCCATGCCCGCGATGTTCCTGCCGGTCGCCTTCGGCAGCATGGCGATTGGCGATGTGCAAGCAGACCTTTTGTTTCAGCAAGCCATCGCCGCCGTGCGCAGCGAGATCGAACCCTCGGTCCGATCAATCCCGGTACCCGCGCGACAAGACAGGCAGTCGATCATCGTCCATGTCCTGCCGCTGCTCCGTTCGGCGCATGATATCTTTTCGGCGGGCGTCAGGTCGAACAGGCCGGCAAGCAGGGTTGGCGAA
>NZ_RZPQ01001289.1:0-800 GCF_003999135.1 Mesorhizobium sp. M7A.F.Ca.CA.004.06.1.1
GTGGTCCATGCCGAATTCGAAGACGAAGCGGTCTATTGCTTCGGTGGTGACGCCGGGCTGGACCATCGGCACCAGCTCGTCGAGGCAGCGTGCGGTGAGATCGCATGCCTTGCGCATGCCGGCAAAGCCGTCCTCGCCATAGAGGCGGATCTGGCCGGTATTTCTGAGCGGGGCCGTGGCAGCGTCGAGATAGGTGACCATTTTGTCCGTGTAGCGGGTAGGGCTCTGCAGGAGAGCCAGCGTGAAAATTTCCCCAGATTTGGCACTTGAGGGCAAAAGGTTCAAGGAAGAACTGTCTGATGCGGCCGCGCGCTTCCCGATATTTGCCTCGCAAGGGCGATGTCTTGCCGGTTTTTGCCCGGTTTGCTTCCCTTTCTGGCCATGGTGCGTTAGGGCGGGTGATGTTTTCGAGATCGCGTCCCTTCGCGGCGGCCAGGCAAACCGGATGGCCTGAAGCGCCGCTGACGGCAGCGTGCTCATGCCTGATGGGCATGGTGCTGCTCGCGATGCTGTGCTTCGGCCTGCCGGTGGCGTCAGGCTTTGCGGGGTCTGCGCCAAGCGGTGTCAGCGTCGGTGTCGAGCGGTCGGGCGAAGTGGCGGCGCTGCTGCGTGTCACCGGCAAGGCGCAAGCGCTGGAGGTTCGTGCCGGCCGTCCGGTCCTGGTCAAGTTCGCCGGCGGCCACCCCGCGCTTCCGGTCCCCGACGCTGTTTTTCTTTGGGCCGAACGGCCATCGCAAAGAGCGATGGTTTCGGGATATGGGGCCGCCTCGGTTCCCGGGGCGAGCACCAACCAGCCGCGC
>NZ_RZPQ01000128.1:0-10527 GCF_003999135.1 Mesorhizobium sp. M7A.F.Ca.CA.004.06.1.1
CCCTTGACAACTTTCGACAGGCCGCCGACGATCTTTCCACGTTCCTTCATCAGTGCCTGCCGGTCGAGGACCGGGTCGGCAAAAGCCGCCGAGGCCGCGAGTGCGAGCATAGAGATGGCGATAACAAGCTTTCTCATTCAATTGGCTCCATGATGAAGGCATTTCGGGACAGGACGTTAACGGATGCCGTAGGAGGAAAATTCCCTCCCCGGACGACTTTTGCCAGATCTTTGCTTTTTATGGGACACTGAAAAAGAAAAGCCCCGGGTGATACCGGGGCTTCCTGGAAATCGATCACTTCGCCTTTTCGTACAATTCAAGGACATGGTCCCAGTTGATCAGGCTGTCGACGAACGCCTCGAGATATTTCGGCCGGGCGTTGCGATAGTCGATGTAATAGGAATGCTCCCAGACATCGACCCCGAGGATCGGCGACGCGCCATGGACGAGCGGGTTCTCGCCGTTCGGCGTCTTCGAGATCGCCAGCTTGCCATCCTTGACGGAAACCCAGGCCCAGCCGGAACCGAACTGGGTCGTGCCGGCGGCAATGAAGTCGGCCTTGAACTTGTCATAGCCACCGAGATCGCTATCAACTGCCTTCTGCAGGGCGCCCGGCAGCTTGTTGCCGCCGCCGCCTTTCTTCATCCACTTCCAGAAATGGATATGGTTGTAGTGCTGGGCGGCATTGTTGAAGAGGCCGGCATTCTTGCCGAACGACTGCTTGACCACCTCTTCGACCGACAGATCACCCAAGCCTGCCTCGGCGGCGAGCTTGTTTCCGTTATCGACATACGCCTTGTGGTGCTTGTCGTGGTGATATTCCAGCGTCTCTTTCGACATGTAAGGCTGCAAGGCCTCATAGTCGTAAGGCAGAGCGGGCAATTCAAAGGCCATGGATAGTACTCCCTCGTGGAAAAATCCGGTGTCGACACCGGAGTAAGATAGGTCTGGAATGGATTGGGACAACTCCGGATGAAGCGTCGGTCGCCTTTTTATCCGCTCAAGCAGCGGAAGTCGAATGCGCCCAATCCCAATAGAGTTCGCGCGCCTTTTTGGCCACCGGCCCGGGTTGCAGATTGCGATCCTCGATACGCGTGACCGGCACGACCTTGGAATGGTTCCCGGTCGAAAAAATTTCGTCCGCTTCGAGGAAATCGCGCACCGACAGCGTCTTTTCCGTGGTCTTGAACCCATACTCGCCAAGCAGCGTTATCGTGCGCGAGCGGGTGATGCCGGACAGGAAGGTGCCGTTCGGCGCCGGTGTAAAGACATGACCGTCCTTGACCAGGAAGATGTTCGAGGTCCCGGTCTCGGCAACGTTGCCCAGCATGTCGAGCACCATTGCGTTGTCGAAGCCGCGCATCTTGGCTTCGAGAATGGCCCGGCCGTTGTTGGGGTAAAGGCAGCCGGCCTTGGCGTTGGTCGGCATGGTTTCGATGGTCGGACGCCGGAACGGCGACACGGTCACCGAAAAGCCAGTCGCCGGAATCATCGGCGATTCATAGAGGCAAAGGCAAAAGCGGGTAGACGCCGGATCGGCCGGGACGCCCATATAGCCGCCATGCTCGGCCCAGTACATCGGCCTGATATAGACCGCCGTCTTGCCGTCGAACTTCTTCAACCCGTCCCATGTCAGCCCGACGATCTTGTCGGCGCTCATGTTCGGCTTCAGGCCGAGTGCGATCGCCGAAGAATTCACCCTGGCGGCATGGAGGTCGAGATCCGGCGCCACGCCTTCGAACCAGCGGCCACCGTCGAACACGCTGGTGCCGAGCCACATGGCGTGGCTGCGCGGCCCCAGAATGGCGACGTTGCCCTCGTGCCAATCACCATCGACGAAAGTCCATGTCGCGGATTGCGCCGCAGCCGCCAGTGTCATCGTGTGGTCCCGCCTCAATCGGTCTCGTGTGACGGCCATTGGAAGATGCTTTGGCGGGCGCCGTCAACCGGCATCATGGAGTTTTGTTGAGGCCAGTGCCGGGGCGCAATGCAATCAAAGCTTGCACCTTGTCGCACCTGCCCTCAAAACTGTTGTCATGCAATACGCCGCCTATGTCTTCGACGCCTATGGCACGCTGTTCGACGTGCATGCCGCCGTGCGTCGTCATGCCGACCGGATCGGGCCGGACGGCCAATTGTTGTCCGAGATCTGGCGCGCCAAGCAGCTCGAATATTCCTGGGTGCGCACGCTGATGGGCGCCTATGCCGATTTCTGGCAACTGACCGAACAGGCGCTCGATTTCGCCTTGCGCAAAGTTCCCTCGGCCGACCCCGGTCTCAAGGCGATATTGCTGGATGCCTACTGGCGGCTGGATTGCTATCCGGAAGTGCCGGCCGTGCTCAAGGCGCTCAAGGCTTCGGGAGCGAGGCTGGCGATCCTGTCCAACGGCTCGCCCGAAATGCTGCAGGCGGCGGTCAAATCCGCCGCGCTCGACCAGGTTCTGGATGACATCTATTCCGTCGATAGGGTGCGGCGCTTCAAGACCGACCCGGCGGTCTACGATATGGTCGCCACCGGCTGGCGCCTCTACCCCGGCGCGGTTTCCTTTCAGTCGTCCAATCGCTGGGACATTGCTGGCGCCACCAAATTCGGTTTTCGCACGGTGTGGATCAACCGCTCCGACCAGCCCGAAGAATACCGGGATTTCCCACCGGCCCTTATCCTGCCGTCGCTCGAAGCCCTTGTGCCCGGCAGCTAGGAAACCTGTGTCTCTGGCGCCACAGTAGCAGCCTGGTCACAGCTTCGCCTTTGTTTGCCCACGTTCGGGCCAGAATCGGAACCGCCTATCGCCCCAGGTGTTGTCAGGCACCCGCGCAACTGTCGGCGAATTCACGTTTTGTTGCGATTTGAGACTTAAAGAAGGCAACCATGTCCATTACCGAAATCGAATCTTTTCGCCTGAGCCGTCGCGGCTTTCTCAACGCCGCAGCCCTGGGCGCCGCTTCGATCGCGGTTTCCGCATGCGCTACCACCGGGCCGGGTCCGGTCGAGCCGCCGCCACCAACCTATGTCGAGCCGCCTCTGGCCGATTATGTGACGATGTACGCCGCTGTCAGCGACGGCGGCTTCGACTTGCCGGCCATCCCCGTCGACAAGATCGATCCGCAGTTCCTGCGTCAGATCGTTCCCGACCCGACGGGACAGAAGCCGGGAACCATAGTCGTCGATACCACCGGCCACTTCCTTTATCTGGTTCGTCCAGGCGGTCAGGCGATACGCTACGGTGTCGGCCTTGGCCGTGCCGGCTTCGAATGGTCTGGCGACGCCGTCGTTCAGTGGAAGCAGAAATGGCCGAAGTGGACGCCGCCGGACGAAATGATCGCCCGTCAGCCGGAATTGAAGCCCTATAGCGCCGACAATGGCGGCATGCCCGGCGGCCTGAAGAACCCGCTCGGCGCACGCGCGCTCTATCTGTTCCAGGGCAATGTCGACACGCTCTATCGTCTGCACGGCTCGCCTGAGTGGCGGTCGATCGGCAAGTCGGTCTCGTCAGGCTGCGTGCGTCTGATGAACCAGGACATTATCGACCTCTATGATCGCGTGCCCTCGAAGACTCCGGTCGTCGTGACCAGCGACGCCAGCCAACCCATGGTGGCGACGGCCAACCGGCAGGCGATTCCGATCGACGCCGGCGTGCCGGACGGATCGGTGCTGCTTGGACCGGTCAAGGCGATCACCAATTCGATCTTCTGATCTGCGGGGGCGTGACGAGGTTTGCCCCCTGAGGAGCTTTAGCTGTTCCTCAGCGGGCGCCAATGTAGCAACCTTCATGGACCATGCAGAGATTGCCGTCGCGCCGTGCAGGACGTTCACACCCTGATCTCCCTGGGGAGCGCACTTTAGGGGAACGGGCTCACTTCAGTCCCAGATGCAAGGACAGTCGATTTGCAGCTCCTCGAAGGTGCTTTTCCGCAGCTTTGCGAGCCTCTTGTGGATTCCCCTCCGCGATCGCGTTGAATATGGCGATATGCTCTTCCTGAACTTGGGAGAGTAGGGCATTTCGCAGCGAACTGGCGCGAGCCTTTCGGATAAAATTCCGTACATGCGACTCCAGGAAATTGGACATTTCCTTGAAATGCGGATTGCCGCAGGCATCGACGATCTCTCTGTGAAAGGCCATATCCTCCTCAACGCCGGCTTCATCGTTGTCGAACGCCCGCTGGATGGCATGCAATTGCATTTCAATCGCCGCAAGCTGCTTTGCTGAGCGCCGTTCGGCAGCCAAAGCTGTTGCAGCCGATTCCACCGCCATCAGAAGCTCGATGATGTTTTCAACATCCAATGCATCGGTCAGATCAACACCGGCCAATCGAAACGCCATCTCCTTCGTCTCGATTACGAACGCCCCTAGACCCTGCCGGGTTGCAACGAGTCCATCGCGTTTGAGGATGCCGATTGCTTCCCTGACGATCGGCCGGCTCACACCATATTTTTCCGATAGCTCGTGCTCCGTTGGCAGCTTGTCGCCCTTGGCGTGTGCGCCCGAAGTGATGTCACTCCTGATCCTCGAGGCTACGGAATCGGCAAGTGAAGGTCCTCGTCTAACCTTTTCATCATAAACCATACGGTGCTCCAACCATCGTCGCTTTCGGACGGCACATCTAAGCCGTTGTGGCTCTGTTGTACCCACGCTGCCGCGAATTTTCTTTTGTCAGAGTAGCAGATTTAACTTGTCAGGCAACCTGGCAATATGGTTCATTGGCAACTGCGGCATGCGGTACCAACGCCTTGCTGGTGCGCGAACGCTGGGATGTCGTGTCGGCAACGGTCCGAAGCGTGAGAACGCTCAGTCGCTGAGGTGACCGGTCGGGTCTTCGCAAGAACGGATAGAGAAACGGGAGGAAGCGCATGAATATTTTTGATGATCCGCAACGGTTACGCCGGCTTGCACAAGAGGCCACCGAATACACCGATTTCAATCGCCGGACTCTTCTGAAGAGTGTGGGCGGTCTGATCGGCGGCGCAGCGCTTGCAAGCACATCGATACTTGCCAGCGCCGAGGAAATAACGCCGCCCGCTGCCGGCAAGAAGGTGCGCATTGGCGTCCCGCTGACCTACGGGCCGTTCAATCAGCCGTGGCGCCGTGGCTGCTGGCAGATCGTCAAGGCGGTGCTCGATGCCGGAGGCGAGGTCGTCACGATTCGCGGCGAGCCGACAAAGCCAAGCGAACAGTCCGCCGAGCGGGCGCTGCTCGACCGCGGGATCGACGCGCTTGTGATGGGGATCTACTCGCAAGAATCCGAAACCGCCTATATTGCGGACGAGGCGCACAAGAGAGGCATCAAGACGGTCGGCTTCACCATTCCGGTCAAGAATTCACCGGCCGTCATGGACGATGTCTGGGGAACTGCGACCACGCTCGGCTACTTCGTTCAGAACTATACCGGCCGCCAGGGCACCTTCGCCCAGACCGCGGAACAGCGTGGTTATTTCACGCCGTTCGACATGGAAGTGGACATGTTCGAACTCATGTGCCGCTACGAGCCGCGCATGAAGGTGCTGCCCTTCATCGACGGCGGCCAGGGCACGACCGATGAGATTTCGGTCGGCCGTAAGAACATGCTGTCGCTTTTGCAGGCCCATCCGGAGCCTGGTTCGCTTGCGGCCTTCATCTCGTGGTGGTGGCCATTCACGCTCGGCGCGGCGCAGGCGCTGAAACAGATGAACAGGGACGACGTTCCGCTGTTCAATCACTACCTGTCGACCCAGTTCCTTGAAGCCTGGGCGGCCAAGCAGGTGCCGGTGGTCTTCAGCTGCGACTCGCCCTTCCCTGAAATCGGCCGCAAGACCGGCGAACTCGCGGTTAAGCTCGCGCGAGGCGAGGACGTGCCAAATATCGTCTACCGCATCCCCGTGATCACCAAGACGCCGGATCAGGCGAGCGAGGCCCTCGCCGAACTCAAAAGCTGGGACGAGCAGGCAATCGCCCTGCTGAAACAGTACGGCGGCTAGACGCGAACTGGCATACGGCGAGCAGAGCGTTGCCGCCGTATGCCCCGCTTTCAGCAGAATGCGACTCGTGCCGAAGGGTGCCGGGACCCAATCCATTTGGTGACGGCAATCGCGTGGGCACTGAACCGTACCCTTGCATCTGATCAACGAACGACTGGAATCTAAAAAGTGACGCATGTGGAGCAGGAAAGCCTTGCCAAGGCGAACACAGCCAAGGGTACTGCCGTCAACGCAGTGCCAGCGGGAAGACGCGAACCCGCCGTCATGCGGTTTCTCAGGCAATGGGGAACAATCATCGTCCTGGTCGTGGCCGCCGTTGGATTTTCCATAGCCTCGCCCTACTTCGCCACCGCTTCCAACTTGAACAACATCCTCTTTTCGATGATCGTCAGTGCGTTGGTCTCTATGGGATTGACCTGGGTCGTGACCGCGGGGAGCTTTGACCTTTCGATCGGTCTCACAGTGACGACGTCATCAATCCTCGTCGCCTTTCTGATCCCTATCACCGGCCCTTGGCTTGCAATCGTGTTTGCTCTGCTTGCCGCATGCCTGATCGGTGTGGTGAACGGGCTTCTGGTGACCTATGGACGGCTATCGGGCATTGTCGTCACGCTTGGTGTGATGTTCGTGCTCGATGGGATCAACGTTTTTATCACGGGCGGTTATCAGGTCCCTGTTAGCTACGACGAAACCGCATTCCTTTATCTCGGCCAGGGTAAGCTCGGAATCGTCGGCGTGCCCGTAATCATCCTGGTAGCGGTGTTCATCGTAGCCCTCATCGCCGCAGCGCGGACACGGATCGGCCACTACATCGCGGCGGTCGGCGACAATCCGATGGCGGCGTTCTACTCCGGGATCAACGTTTATCGATGGGTCATCCTCGCATTCGTGCTTTCGGCATTGATGTCGGGGATTGCGGGCGTGATCGTGACCGCTATCTCATCCTCGGCGCAACCGGTCGGTGGCGAGGGCTACCTCCTCGAGGCCTTCGCCGCGGTGTTCCTTGGCGCAACCGTGCTTGGAAAGGGCAAGCCACATCTGTTTGGCACTCTCGTTGGCGTCTTTTTCCTGTATATGGTGGATTCCGGGATGAATATGGTCGGCTTCCCCTTTGCCGCCCGCCACATCTTCCAGGGACTGGTGCTCATCGTCGCGGTTGGAGCAAATGCGCTTCTCAACCGTGAAGAAGTCCATCTCAAGTTTATCTGAGGTGACGGCGATGAACGCGACACCACTGGTTGAACTGAAGAATCTCGAGAAGGAGTTCGCCGGCACCAAAGCGTTGAAGGGCGTGAGCCTTAGCTTTCTGCGCGGCGAGGTGCACGGCCTGCTTGGTGAAAACGGTGCGGGCAAGTCGACCCTCATCAAAATCTTGACGGGTGTCTATGCCCCGAGCGCCGGTGAGATTTTCCTTGAAGGGTCACCGGTCAGGGTTTCCAGCCCGCCGGAAGCCCATCGGCTGGGCCTCGGAGCGGTCTATCAGGACGCAGAACTGGTATCCAGCTTCACGGTTGGGCAAAATATCCTTCTCGGCAATGAGCCCGGGAGGATCGGTATAAGCGACCGGGCGATCCATGACGAAGCTGCGGAGATTCTGTCGCAAATGGGCATCGAGCTCGACGTGCGGCGGCTTGCCGGCGCACTGTCCGCAGCCGAGATGCAACTCGTCACCTTGGCGACCTTGTTCCATCGGCGCTACAAACTGATCGTTCTTGATGAGCCGACAGCTCGCCTTTCGGCAGCGGAATCGGAAGTTCTTTTTCGGATCGTCGATGGCTTCAAAGCGCAGGGGATAGCCATCGTTTACATCTCCCATCGCCTTCGAGAGGTCCAGCAGATCTGCGACCGCGCCACGATCCTTCGAGGGGGACTTGTTTCCGGAACCCTTAATCGTGGCGAGGTCACCGAAGACCGCGTTACTGAACTCATGGTGGACCGCAGCCGCTCTGAGCTTGCGACCTACAATGATGGCAACAGCGTCCGTCCAGAAGTCCTGGTTGAGGTTGCTGGCCTCGGCACGGCGCAGTTGGCGCCCCTCAGCTTCAAGATGCAAGCCGGAGAGGTGCTGGGCTTCACCGGTCCCGTTGGCGGCGGGATGGAAGATGTCGCACGGGCGCTTGGCGGCATCAGCCGGCATTCCGGCACGGCAAAGGTGCGGGGCAAAGCGGTCAATCTGGCCACCCCGATCGCTGCACGTCGTTCAGGCATCGCGCTGATCCCCGAGGACCGGCGCAAACAAGCCCTTTTTCCCGCACTCTCGGCTGCCGAAAACATCTGCCTGCCGGTCCTGCATTCGCTGCAACATTTTTTGATGATCCGGCCCGGCACCATGAAAAGATATGCAGAAGCCGTGCTGGACCAGCTTGCGGTGCGCCCACGCGCTTCCTCCACGCAGGTGCGCTTCTTCTCCGGTGGCAATCAACAGAAGCTGGTCATCGGCAAATGGATGAGTGCGAAAGCCACCGTCTATATCATCGTGGAGCCGACCAACGGCGTCGATGTCGGTGCGATCAAGGAAATCTACGATATCATACTGCAACTTGCCCGCGATGGCGCCGCAGTCCTGCTCATTTCGTCGTCCCTGAACGAAATGCTCGCGCTCGCCGATCGGATCATGGTCATTCATGACGGCAACTGCGTCGCGGAGGCACCGAAAAAGAGCTGGACATATGACGACCTTCTGGCCGTCACCCTGAGCGGCAAGTCGCGACACACGGCGTCGCCGCCGCACGTCACCCGTTCAACAGAAGAGGAAAGCAGATGAGCACGGATATCAGGCTCTACATGTTCCAGACTGGGCAGATTCGACAGAAGGAGGTCGATATCAAGCTTGGCTACAGCCAGGACGAGTTCTTCACCCCAATCCCCTGGTACCTAATCGTCCATCCCAAGGGAAACATCGTTATCGACGGCGGCACAGCGGTTGAAGCAGCGCGTGATCCGGTTGGCTGGTGGGGCGACACCACAAAGAAATACTATCCTATCATGGATCCCGAAGAGGGCTGCGTGAACCAACTCGGCAAGATCGGAATGAAGCCCGACGATATCAAGTTCGTGCTGCATTCGCATTTGCATCTCGATCACTCCGGCGCCTGCGGCAATTTCCCAAAAGCCCGCCATCTTGTGCAGCGGCGGGAGATTGCATGGGCGTTCGCCGCCGACTGGTTCATGCAAGGCGGCTATATCAAGAAGGATCTGACCAAGGATGGCATCAACTGGGACGTGATGGAGGGCGAGGACCAGTATGATGTCTTCGGCGATGGCAGCGTGCAGACATTCCTGTCTCCGGGACACACCCCCGGCCACCAGTCCATCATGGTACGGCTGCCCAACACCGGTTCGATCCTTCTCGCAATCGACGCCGCTTACACGATGGATCACTGGGAAGAGAAATGCCTGCCCGGCGCGCTGACGTCCGCGCAGGAAGCCGCTGCTTCCGTCAGAAGGCTGCGGCGCATCGCCGAGAAAGAAAACGCGATTGTCGTGCCAGGCCACGACATGGAAACCTGGAAGAAGTTCAAGAAAGCTCCGGCGGAATACTATGACTAGGTTCCGCTGAAATATGCGGCCGGCTGAAGATCGCCGGCCGCACCGCTAAAAACCAAAATGGTCCTTCAAAATCAGTTGCGCGCGCGGACCGCCTCAACAAGGCGGCGCGGTACGCGTGGCGGGTTGCACGAGAGTATTTACCAGATGCACAAGGCTGCTCTCGATCAAATCCAGCAGCGCTGGAACGAGGCCTCCGCGCCATGGGATAAGAAATTGCTCTCCCAGATTTATACGCAGGACGCTCTTTTTTTCGGTCTACTGCCTAGGTTGTACGTCGGACGATCTGAAATAGAGGAGTATTTTGGAAGCTATCAACTCATACTAGAAAAAGTGAATTTAACGCTTGTCGACCAGAATACGAGATCGTTGAGTCGAGGTCTGTTCGCGGCGCAAGGGTTTGGCGATATCGTTAATTACTATCGTGACGGCTCTGTCGTAAAAAATAGGGTCAGGACTTCGTTCGTTGTTTCAAGAATCAATGGTGACTGGCAGATTTATCTGCACCATTTCTCTGAGCTGATCCGGGATAAATAAAGTCTACGGACAGTGGCGAGGCTCGCCAGGAACCGCGCTGAGCAACGGGGGTTCTACTCGCGCGACGGGTGGCGCATAGCTGCCGCTCCTTACCTGCCCCTCGACAGACTCCCCAATATCCCGCGCACGATTGCCCGGCCGACCGACGAGCCAACCGAGCGCACCACCGACTTGATCGCCGCCTCGGCCACCGTCTGGCGGTTGGACGGGCGCGGTGCAGATGTGCGCCTGCCACCGGATTGCGGCGCGGGATCGTCATTGCCGAAGCCCGGAATGGTCCAGCGCGAGCCGCCGCTGCCGGCCTGCTGGGCCTGCTCTTCGGCATCCTGCGCGTCCTTGGCTTTTTTTTGCAGCATTTCGAAAGCCGATTCGCGATCGACGGCCTGATCGTACTGGCCGACGACGGGGCTCTCCTGGATCAGCTTTTGTCGCTCGGCTGCCGTTATCGGTCCAAGGCGCGACGACGGCGGGCGGATCAGGGTCCGCTGCAC
>NZ_RZPQ01001290.1:0-796 GCF_003999135.1 Mesorhizobium sp. M7A.F.Ca.CA.004.06.1.1
GCTCCAGGTCATCGGCCAATCCGGTGATCCCGGATCATCGGCGGCGCCGATGATCACATTGCAGAGACAAGAGGATCTTCCAATGACCAGACAAGAAGACAACAAGGCCGTCGTCGTCAGATGGTTCACCGACTTCTGGGGTGAAAGCTGCGACCTGTCCGTCGTCGACGACATCGCGGCACCCGACATGCTGCTGAAATACTCGCTGCACGAGCCGCGCCGCGGCCGCGACGAAATCAAGGCCTTCATGAGCGGCTTCCGCGCCGCCTTCCCGGACCTCAGCTTCTGGGCCACGGCCGACCTGATTGCCGAGGGCGACTATGTCGTCGGCCAGTGGGAGGGCGGCGGCACGCATACCGGCCCGGCCTTCGGCGATTTCCTCGCCGGCTCGCTGCCGGCCGCCACCGGCCGCACGATGCGTTTCACCGGCACCACGGTGCTGAAGGTGGTCGACGGCAGGATCGTCGAGGAGATCGGCCTCGATGACGGCGTCGCCGCCCTCACCCAGCTCGGCTTGATGAAGGCTGCCTGATTCGAAAGGGCTATCGCCGTCCAGGCGATGGCCCACCTTCAACGGGATCGGCGGCTTCGATCGGATAGTGCTTGTCCTCATAGGCCTCGATCAGAGTTGCGAGAACGTCGAACCGGTCACCATCGCGAGAGCCGACCTCCGGCTCATTTTCGAAATATTTAGTGATTTCGGCGATCGCCCAATCGTAATCGGCTTCGGTCTTAATGGGTCGAATGTTTTCCATCACACCATACTCTTTGTGCGTGCCGACGAACAGGCTTGCAC
>NZ_RZPQ01001291.1:0-794 GCF_003999135.1 Mesorhizobium sp. M7A.F.Ca.CA.004.06.1.1
CGTCATGGTCGATGCACGCTACTCCGGCATGACTTCCAAGCTGGATCTCGGCGGCGGGTCGATCAACGTCGATACCGACTATGGGTTCGATGTGCTGGGCCGCGTCGGCATGAAGATGAACGAATCGACCCTTGCCTATGCGCTTGCCGGCTACAGCTGGCAGCATTTCGATCTGAACGCTTCCGACCCGATCGGCGACATTCTCGACTGGGGTTCCAGCGGTTTCTCGGTTGGTGGCGGCCTGGAAACGGCTCTGTCCAGCAATGTCACCGTTGGCCTCGAATATCGCTATTCGCAGTTCGCCGAGAAGGACTTTTCTTCGGAATTCGGCGCACCCGACGACACCCTTACCTCGACTTCCTCTTTCCACACCGTGCGTCTCGGCGCGAAGTACAAGTTCAACTAAAAGGCCCTCCAGCCAAACAGTTGCAGCCCGTCGGCCATGCCGGCGGGCTTTTTTTTATTGCTCGAATCTTTCCGCGCCAAACGCAGGCAACAAAAAAGCGGAGCCAAAGCCCCGCTTCCTCGATGTCGAGATTTACCGCCGGTTCATCCGCGGTCGGCAAATCGATCGACAATAGCTTTCTATCGCGAATATGCGACGGGAGTACGACAACTGTTTCCAGCGGCTAATCTCAGCCTCAAGCGCGCTCGATGCGGCACTGGTAGCAATTGTTGCGCGCCGAACGGACATGGACGTAGGCGATCTCGTCGCGTTCGAACAGCGTCTCGGCCCGTGCAGCAATTGCCGTGGTCGGGATGACGCCGCCGCTGCCGTAGACGATGCGATCATC
>NZ_RZPQ01001292.1:0-794 GCF_003999135.1 Mesorhizobium sp. M7A.F.Ca.CA.004.06.1.1
GTAAAGCGCATGGCGTTGGCCATGGTCTGACGGTGGATGAAGCGCGCCTTGGCGCCGTCGCTGCCGGTCATCACCGCATGATGGTTGGCGGTCACCTCGATATAGTAGCCAAGCACATTATTGTGCCGGATTTTCAGCGAGCGGATGCCGGTCTCGTCGATCAGCGAGCGCTCCAGCCCGGCGATCACCTTTCGCGATTCGTCGCGCAGCGCCCGCATCTCGTCGAGATCGGCATGGTAGCCGCCGCGCAAGAAGCCGCCATCGCGCTTGAGCAGCGGCAGTTCGTCGCCAAGCGCCTGCGTCAGATGCTGGGCCAGCGCCTGGGGCAGAGCATGGATGGCGGCCAATGCCGCCGCAAGTTCCGGGGGCAGGGCGGTGGCGGCAAAGATTTCGGCGATCGCGCCTGCTGCCTCGAAGCCGGCGCGCAGCGCGCCAAGGTCGCGCGGCCCACCCCGGTTGAGCGCCAGCCTCGACAGTGCGCGCGGCATGTCGGCAACGCTCTTCAGGCTCGACCGCACCGCTTGGCAGAGCCGCGTTTCGGAACGGAAGAACGACACCGAATCCAGCCTGGCGCCGATGGCCGCGGGATCGGTCAGCGGCGCCATCAGCCGGTCGGCGAGCAGCCTTGCGCCGCCGCCGGTCACCGTGCGGTCGATCGCCTTGAACAGCGACCCTTCGCGGCTGCCCGACAGTGTGCGCAGCAGTTCCAGATTGCCGCGTGTCGCCGGATCGATGAACAGGGTCGAGCCCTGCTCTTCGCGCTCGGGCCGCGACAGCGGCGGGCGCTCGGCCTT
>NZ_RZPQ01001293.1:0-788 GCF_003999135.1 Mesorhizobium sp. M7A.F.Ca.CA.004.06.1.1
CTCAGCGGCTGCGCGAGCTCCTATACCGGCAGCACCACTGTCAGAGGCGGCGTGCTGCAGGTCTCGTGCCTGGCCAATGGCGGCGTCAACAGCGCGATCGGCGCATCGAGCAGTGCTGCGGCCAACCTCGTCCTCACCGGCGGCACCCTGCAATATGTCGGCACGGGCGACAGCACCGATCGCCTGTTCACGCTCGGCGCCTCGGCCGGCAGCCGGCTCGAATCCTCCGGCACCGGCGCGATCGCCTTCACCAATACCGGAGCGATCGCATTCTCGGCTCTCGGCACGAGCCAGACGCTGGCGCTCGGCGGCACCAACACCGGCAACAACAGCCTTGCCGCACAGATCACCAACAACGGCGCCGGCGTGACCTCGCTGACCAAGGACGGCGCCGGCACCTGGATCCTCAACAATCAAAACAGCAGCTACGCCGGCATCACCACGATCAATGGCGGTGTGCTCGGCGTCAGCAAGCTGGCGAATGGCGGCCAGGCAAGCAGCATCGGCGCCTCGTCCAACGCGGCGGCCAATCTGGTGATCGGCAACGGCTCGACGTTGCGCTACACCGGTAGCGGCGACACGACTGACCGGCTGTTCACGCTCTCGGCCGGCACCAGCTTCATCGAATCCTCAGGCACGGGCGCCGTCGTCTTCAGCAACACGGCCGCGGTTACCTATTCCGGCAGCGGCCCGCGCACCATCGCGCTCGGCGGCACCAATACCGCGCTCAACATCATGGGCGGGGCGATCGCCGACGGCGCCGGCGGTGCAACCACGCTGGCCAAGAA
>NZ_RZPQ01001294.1:0-787 GCF_003999135.1 Mesorhizobium sp. M7A.F.Ca.CA.004.06.1.1
CTCCGGTCGTGTTCCACCAGCGATTCGGATTGGCGCGGTCGTCCAGTCCCTTGGAACGGCTGGCGAGAATCGGTTGAATGCGGATCACCGGTTCCTGGTAGGAATGGGCCTGGAAAATCGCCTCGACGACGCGGGCGGCCAGCACCTGATCGTCCGGCAGTTCGAAGGAAACCTCGACCGTGCCGGGCCGCCGCCGCAATTCGGTTTCGGCACCGGCGGCCGCACCGTCAAGCGGCCTGTAGCGTTCGATGCCGTGCGCCGACTGATAGGCATTGCGGTCATATTTGCCCATGGCCAGCGGCGCAATCGCCACCACAGCATCCATGATGCGGTCGACGTCGGCGGCCGGAGCCTGGAAGGTCACGAGCAGAAGCAGTGTCATTCGTAGCGATGTGGTTTCAAAGCCGCTGTCGATCATGGAAGTGTCCTCAAGTGTTTTGGGACACTCTTTTAGCCCTGTGCTCCTGACACGGTTCTGTCAGCAGCCTGCCACCGTGCGCGCCAAATGCAGGGCTGGCGGCAGTTGCGCTACAGCAGGATCTTGCGAACCAACCTGACGGCGACCAAAGCGATATAGGCGGCGAAGAACAGGCCGAGCGACCAGCCGAAGCCGGACGGGCCGAACGCATCCATGCCGATGCCGATCGCCTGCGGGCCGAGCACCATGCCGACACCGTAGCACAGCACGAAGGCGGCGTTGGCCGACGCCAGTTCATGGCCGGAAAGCTGCGAGCCGAGATGGGCAAGGCCGATCGTGTACATGGCAGCGACGACGCCGCCTTCGTGC
>NZ_RZPQ01001295.1:0-787 GCF_003999135.1 Mesorhizobium sp. M7A.F.Ca.CA.004.06.1.1
CTATACCGCCATGCTCTGCGTCATGGCCCTGGAGCGGCACGGCATCCTGCCTGATCGCGGCCCGGTGGTGGTGACGGGGGCGGCCGGCGGCGTCGGCTCGGTCGCGGTCTCGATCCTGTCCAGCCTCGGCTACCATGTCATTGCTTCCACCGGCCGCAATGCCGAAAGCCCCTTTCTGATCGACCTTGGCGCCGCCGAAGTGATATCGCGCGAGGAGCTTGCCCAGCCGGCCAAGCCGCTGGCCAAGGAGCGCTGGGCCGGCGGCATCGACGCAGTCGGCAGCCACACGCTGGCCAATGTGCTGTCGATGACCTCCTACGGCGGCGCGGTCGCCGCCTGCGGCCTGGCCGGCGGCATGGACCTGCCGGCCAGCGTCGCGCCCTTCATCCTGCGCGGCGTCTCATTGCTCGGCATCGATTCAGTGATGGCGCCTAAAGCAGTCCGCCTCGAGGCATGGCGCCGCATCGCCACCGACCTCGATCTGCAGAAGCTCGCCAGCCTGTCCAGCACCATCGGGTTCGACGGCATCGTCGATGCCGCGCACGACATCGTCGACGGCAAGATCCGCGGCCGCGTCGTCGTGGATATGTGACTCCGCCCAACTGCCGGAAGGGATGGAATCGCCAGATCTGGCGGCAAACCCGCCGCGCCTCGGCAAAAAGCGCTCATCCGCTAAAATTCGAACGATCCGCCGCAATTTTCCATAATCTCTGTCTGGCAAGGATTTCGCATGATCGCGGAATCCGGCAGCCAACAGGCGGACACTGGCGACGACGTCGATGCGGTG
>NZ_RZPQ01001296.1:0-786 GCF_003999135.1 Mesorhizobium sp. M7A.F.Ca.CA.004.06.1.1
GCACGCCTTGTGGCGGAGGGCCGAAATGGCGTGTGAGCCAGCCGCCCTTGAGGCGGCCGGGGATGAAAAAGGGGTGACCGGGTGCGGCCATGATCTGGCCGACCATCGCCTGCAGCGTCGGATCGGCGCTCCTGCCGTCATTGGTGCCGAGGTTGAAAACCGGCAGCGTGCCTTCAAACAGGCGCGGCATCACTGAACGGATCGAGTGGCAGTCATAGAGGACGATCTTTTCGTGCAGGCCACGCAACCGGTCGATCTCGACCTGCAAGGCGGCATGGTAGGGCACGAAGAATTTCTCGCGACGCTCGTCGATCTCCGACGGCCCCGGTTCTTCGCCCTCGCGATAGAGCGGATCGCCATCGAAAGTCTCGGTCGGGCAAAGGCCGGTCGTCGCCTGGCCGGGGTAAAGCGAGGCGCCGGAGGGATCGCGGTTGACGTCGATGACGGTGCGCGAGATCGCGGTGTGCACCACCGTCGCCCCGAGGCCGGCAGCAAAGTCATAGAGATTATCGATCCACCAATCGCAGTCGCGGCGGCCGAGCCAGGGCGAGACCAGCCGATTCTCAAGGCCGGCGAGGTCGATGCCGGTGTGCGGGATCGACACCAGCAACGGGGCTGTGCCGGGCGTGACCGTCAGCCAGGGCGCGCTTGCCATCACATCGCTCCGGAAATCGACGGCAGAGCCACGCCGCCGGCGGCCACGATGGTCGCACCGCTGCGCACCATGGCGATGGCTTTTTCCATATCGGGGTGGAAATGGCGGTCATTGTCGAGATGCGGCACTTC
>NZ_RZPQ01001297.1:0-786 GCF_003999135.1 Mesorhizobium sp. M7A.F.Ca.CA.004.06.1.1
TCTTTACACGGCCGGCTCTTTCGCCGCCGAACTGGGCAAGCAGTTCCAGAGCTACGAAAGGCTCGAATTCCACCTCGCGCCGCCGATCATGGGCCGTCGCGGCAATGACGGAAGCCCTAGGAAATCCAGCTTCGGCCCGTGGATGATGAAGGGTTTTCGCCTGCTGTCGGCGATGAAGGGCCTGCGCGGCACCGCCTTCGACCTGTTCGGCTACACCGCCGAACGGCGCATGGAGCGGCGGCTGCTGGCGCAGTATGAGGCGGATCTGGAGCTCATCGCCGGATCGCTGGCCCCGGCCAGGGTCGATGCGGCGGTTGCGCTGGCCTCGGTGCCGGCCCTGATTCGCGGCTATGGCCACGTCCGTCGAGCCAGCGCCGACAAGGCCTTGAGCGAACGCCAAAGGCTGCTCGAACGCCTGTCGAGTACGCTGGCGCGGCCGAAACTTCAGGCCGCGGAATGATCGATACGCCTTGTTTACCTGAACGACAATTTCCTTGCTTTCCGTTACGTCACCCGGCTTGACGGCAGGAGCGGCGGGGCCTCTCTAAATCTTTCTTAAGGCGGATGTGGCACTGCTTGGCTCCCCAGGGTTGGGATTCAGGCGTTGAATCTGATAAAGAAGAACGAGATTCCGGTCGACGTCTACATTCCGTTCGTGGAAACCTTGTTTCGCGACGGGTTGACGCTTTCGATAGGATTCTTTGCCCAAACCCTGCTGGTCGTGCTGGTGTACTGGAAAACCATGGATCCGGCCTATCTCGCCGTCACCCTCGGACTGCTGGCTGT
>NZ_RZPQ01001298.1:0-784 GCF_003999135.1 Mesorhizobium sp. M7A.F.Ca.CA.004.06.1.1
GAAGTAACCTGAGCGATGGTGATGTTGGCGCGCTCGGGGAACATCGGATGGTTCTCGAGCAGCGGGCCGAAGCGGTCGAGCTCATAGGACCAGACGTCATTGTCGACCCAGAAGATGGCGTGCGGATTGCCCGTCGAGACGACCGAGGGGGAATGCAGCACCGGCGCGTCGATCGGGCCGATCTGCAGCTCGATCATGCGGGTGTCGCGGAATTCCTCGGCCAGCGGGATATCCTGCCAGCCGAAGCGTGGCGTGCCCATATCGACCGAGATCGAGCCGTCGGCATGTTCGCGCGCATTGAGGATGCCCGCCACGGTTTCGAAGGTGAAGATCTTCTGGCCGGTCTCGGCGGCGAGCGCCTGGACGACGCAGCGCATGCCATTGCCGCAGGCCTGCGCGCCAGTTCCGTCGGAATTCAATATGTCGATGAAAAAGGCGGTGCCCGGCGTCCTTGCGTCGTGGATCGCCATGATCTGGTCGAAGCTGGTCGCGGCATCGGCGTTCAGCGCAATCGCCGCCGCCCCCGTCACTCGATCGGCACGGCCGCGCATATCGGCAACGATGATCTCGTTGCCGATGCCGTTCATCTTGGCGAAAGGGGCAGTGCTTGCCATGGATCGAAAGGTCTCATGCCGGTTTGGCGCCTATATGGCGGATACCGGCCGAAATTACCAGTGTGCGGACGTCAGAGCGACGTGCGTCCATTTGGACCCACAAAGTACGCTCTGACATTTTTGAACCAGCGCACGTGCTTTCTGCTGCGCACTTTTGCGCGACATGCATT
>NZ_RZPQ01001299.1:0-783 GCF_003999135.1 Mesorhizobium sp. M7A.F.Ca.CA.004.06.1.1
CTGTAGTAAAAACTGACATGGCCGAATTCACCCTGCACGACCTGCAATGCTTCGATGCAGTGGTCCGCACCGGCGGTTTTCAACCTGCGGCGGCCATGCTGTATCGCTCGCACCCGGCGGTGTTCGCCGCCGTCGCCAAGCTGGAACGACAGCTCGGCCTCATCCTTTTGGACCGCAGCGGCTATCGCGTGCGTCCGACCGAGGCCGGGCTTTCGTTCCACCGCCGAGCGCTATCGCTGCTGCGCGAGTTGGACGGTTTGCGCGTCCATGCCGCCCAGTTGGCGATGGGTGAGGAAAGCGAGATCCACGTGGTGATAGGCGACCTGTGCCCGCGCCCGCATGTGCTGGGCATGCTCGGGCGGTTCTTCGCACAGTGCCCCGGCACGCGCCTGCATCTGCATTTTGAAGCGGTGGGCGGCCCATGGGAGCGTCTATTCGATGACGAAGCCGATCTGATCCTGCACTGGGTCGACAAGGGCGATGCGCGGGTGGAATGGGTCGATCTGTGCAAGGTGTCCTTCATTCCCGTGGTGGCGCCGGGCTTTCTGCCCGGGCGTATCGAGCAGCCGATCACTCTGGATCAGATGCAGGCACTCACCCAATGCGTCATGCGCGACAGCGCCCGCCATTCGCCACAACAAAACTATTCGCTGATCGAAGGCGCGCCGCAATGCCTCGTCGCCGACCAGGGCATGAAGAAGGAGATCATCCTGCAGGGCCTTGGCTGGGGCCACCTGCCCCGCTTCCTGATCGAGGAAGAACTGCATGACGGGCGCCTGCAAT